>JAAUTN010000634.1 GCA_012031415.1 Leptolyngbyaceae cyanobacterium SM1_4_3
CTCTGAGTATCTGCTTAGTACAAAGGAGTAGCTCAAATGCTTGAATTACGCCCAAATTTGTGAGTGTTGTAATCGAGATCTTCCTCCAGATTCAAAAGATGCCATGATTTGTTCGTTTGAATGCACTTTTGCAAGCAATGTGCCGAGACAATATTGCTTGGGATTTGCCCAAACTGTGACGGTGAGTTTGTTCGCCGCCCCATTCGCCCTCTGAGAGAACTTGCTGAACACCCTGCTTCCATAAAACGGGTTTTCAAACCGGAAGGCTGCAAGAGATTTGCTTGAGTTAATTGGCGGCAGCATAACAACCCTGTTGGAACGGACTGGTGCGGATTCTTGGTTGTGTTGCAAAAGTTGCTTGCAGCCGCTGAAGGGGAACGTTATGCCGCAAGTTCTTGGTGGGGACGCAACTGGAGGCATATCTATCGGTGTTCAAGATTCATTAAAGCGACTATGGCTTCACGGTGTTAGTTTGTCAGTTGGGGATTTTGCCAATTTGGTGAATGTCAGTTTTGTGGAATATCAGTGCGCTCAAACTTAAAACATGGTGTCTGTCCAGTGTGTGGTAGTAAAGTTTCCATGAGTTGATGAGTTCATAGTCAGAGCCAAAGACAAAGAAACAGTTGCGGCATAACAGTTCCCATGCACGCCGACTGTGATGCAAGCAATTGTTGCGGCGAGTAATAGGACCCGTTAGCCTGCTTCGTTTTGGTTTGCAGATCAGCTCCAGCATTTCTAGTCAGCTTTAACAAGTTGGATCAGCTTCAATCTCAATCATGGATGAACAGCAAACAGCAAAGATTCTCTTGCATTCCTCCAATAGTGGTGTTGTTCAAATGCCAGGGCGAAAGTTTCCAGAAATCGCAATTCAGGGAGATTCCCTATCTAACCTATTTGATCAAGTTCGCTACTGCCTTCAGCAAGCAAAGCAGCACCAGGATGAAGAAGCATACTACGAGATATTAATGCTGGCTGAAATGCTCCAGGGTCAGCTACTCAACTATGAATCAGCATTAATCGAATTAGGGATGGAACGACCCTATTCTCCATCCATTCAGGAGCGGTTGATCCAAGATGATTTTAGTAGCTCATGAAATTAACCCTAATGTTTAACAAATGAGAGATAATCGATGCGAGTCTGTCTAGCGTTATTAGCTTGATATGCAGTTTGAGTGGGACGAAGCCAAAAATCTCGCCAATGTTCGTAACCATCGAATTGATTTCGTGGATGTGCCTGAGATGTTTGACAGCCCCATGCTGATTGAGCCTGACGAACGCTTTGACTATGGCGAAGATCGCTGGATCGGAATCGGCTTCTTGCAGAACGGTGTAGCGGTTGTTGTCTGGACAGAACGGCAAGATAACATGATTCGTATTATTTCTGCACGAAAGGCAAACAAATATGAACGTCAACGACTCGAACAATACCTCACGTACTGATTGGGCAGCCCTAGAAGCGATGAGCGACGAAGAAATTGACTATTCGGAGATTCCGCCTCTGACTGAAGCGTTCTTTGAGAATGCCACGCTGAGGATTCCAGCAAACCAAGTCCGCAGTTTAATTCAACTGGATGCTGAGATAGTGGAGTGGTATCAGTCGCAAGAAACGGACTACAAAACCTTGATTCACTCAGTCTTGCGTCGCTATATGGAAGACAGTCATAATCAGCAAGCAGGCTAACAATTCAAATGCAGCGGACGGTTGAAAGTCGCTGGTTCTGAGTTCGAGGTCATCTGTCGCCGCTGATTTGAGCCGTTATGCTGGCTCAAGTTATTGGTGGAGCGCAAGCGAAAAGCTATCTGTAGGACGCGATGCCCAAGTAGCTATGAATCTTTGGTTGAGACATAATTGGAAGGTGATCGGTGAGCTACAATTCTCAATAGATTTTTCTTTTTATTACAGGTTGGATAGTGCGAAAACAGGAAGCCCTTACATTACTGGCAAAGCACCAGAACACGTTGAAGGATTTTGGCGTGAAGTCTCTGATGCTGTTTGGTTCAGTGGCAAGGGATGAAGCGCGAACAGACAGCGATGTCGATCTGCTTGTAGAGTTTGACCGTCCGGTTGGGTTGTTTACCTTTGTACGGTTGAAACGATACTTAGAGGAGATTTTAGAGAGTTCAGTTGATTTGGGTACACCTGACTCTCTCAAACCTTACCTACAAAAATCCGTTTTCCGGGAGGCGATTCGTGCCTTCTAGAGATTGGCAAAATAGAGTAAGAGACGTGCTAGCCGCGATCGCAGAGATCCGAGAATTCACAAACGAGATCACGTTTGATGAGTTTCAAAACGATCGGAAGACAATCAGGGCAGTTTTGTATAACCTTGCAATTATTGGTGAAGCGATTTGTAGTATTCCACCTGAATTGGAGGCTTCACATCCTGAAATTCCCTGGAACGATGTGCGTGGAATGCGAAATATTGTGATTCATGCTCTCTGAGTAAGCGGTGTAGGATGGTAATAAGGAGGGCAATATGAATATTCCTATCATCGACGAGGTTGTTGAACAGTTGAAAGTCATGCCTCAGCCTTTACAAAGGCAGGTGCTTGAATTCGTTCGATCACTGATAAAAGCGGAAGTTCGAGGTACACCAGGGCAGCAACTGTTGCGTTTTGCTGGTTCAATTCCTTCTGATGACCTTCAGTTAATGTGTGAGGCGATCGAGCAAGATTGTGAACAGATAGATGTTGATGAGTGGTAAGTTTTTGCTCGATACCAACATCGTTGTTGCGCTTTTTGCAGATGAGGCAATCGTCAAAGACAATCTTGCTCAAGCCAGTGAAGTTTTCATTCCAAGCATTGTCATTGGCGAGCTATGTTACGGAGCCAGAAAGTCAAGACGAGTTGAAGCAAACTTAGCAAGAGTTGATGAATTAGTTGCTGGCAGCACGACACTGGTATGTGATGCTGAAACGGCTCGACAATATGGCGAAGTTAAGAATAACTTGAGGCTCAAAGGTCGCCCATTGCCTGAGAATGATGTCTGGCTTGCAGCCCTCGCATTACAACACGCTCTGGTTCTGGTAACACGCGATGCTCATTTTCAAGAGGTAGAGAATTTGCAAACAGTAGCGTGGTGAGTAAAGCCGCCACATAGCAATATGCCCTGAGTCCGACGAAGTCAAGAATGTTGGCTTTAAGTTTATTCCTTAGCTCCTTCCTCTGTCTTCTCTAGATTCTCTTGTTCGTCTTTTGTACAGAAAATTGAATCGTAAATGTTTCAGGATTGAGATGGATGTTTTCTCATTCCTGCTTTACCTAAACATCATTCATTGAATTCTTCTTG
>JAAUTN010000635.1 GCA_012031415.1 Leptolyngbyaceae cyanobacterium SM1_4_3
TAGCGTAGACAAACAAACGCCTGCTTTGCCAGTCAGCCGTCCATACACATCCGCCATGAATGCGGCTCCCTGCTCGTGGCGGGTGGTGATGAACTGAATCGACGAGTTTTTCAGCGCTTGCAGCACATGCAGGTTTTCTTCGCCAGGCAAGCCAAAAACATACTCGACGCCTTCGTTTTCCAAGCAACGCACGAGTAGATCTGCGGTATTCATTTCGGTCATAAAAGTCCTTCCTTGGTTTCCCTTACTTCACCCAAATGGTTTTGATGTTGACAAATTCGTGAATGCCTTCTGCACCCAGTTCGCGCCCGTAGCCCGATCGCTTGATGCCGCCAAAGGGCAGGCGCGGATCGGATTTGACCATGCTGTTGATGAACACTGATCCGGCTTCAATTTCGGCAGTCAGACGTTCAATTTCAGCCGGATCTTGCGTCCAAGCGCTTGCACCCAAACCAAAGCACGTTTCGTTGGCAAGCTGAATTGCCGCCTCTAAATCGGGAACCCGGAACAGCAGCGCCACGGGGCCAAAGAATTCTTCCTGACGCGCTGGATTATCAGCAGACAAACGGCTCAAAATTGTCGGCGGATAGAAATTTCCCTGCTGAAGGGCTGGGTTCGATGGGGTCGGCAAGTTGCTTAAATCCCCGCCAATCAAAACCTCGGCTCCAGCCGCAACGCAGGCTTTTACCTGAGCATCGAGTTCTTCCAGAATAGAGCGGGTTGCGAGTGGGCCAATGTCGGTTTCGGGCTGCATCGGATCGCCCAGCTTCAGGGCGGCGTATTTGTGGATCAGCCGTTCGGTAAATTCGTCAGCAATGGATTCCTGGACAATAAACCGCTTCGCCGCGATGCAAGACTGCCCGTTATTGATCATCCGAGCCGTCACCGCCGTAGAAACTGCCCCCTCCAAATCAGCGCTCGCCATCACCACAAAAGGATCACTGCCGCCTAGTTCCAGCACGGTTTTCTTAATTTGCTTTCCGGCAGCGCTGGCCAAACTGGCTCCAGCCGCCTCACTGCCGGTTAACGTGGCAGCCCTGACTCGCTGATCATTGATGATCTGCGCCACCTGATCAGCGCCAATCAACAGCGTTTGAAATGCCCCTTCCGGAAAACCAGCCCGCAGCAAAATCTCTTCGATTGCCAACGCTGACTGCGGCACGTTAGAAGCATGTTTGAGCACACCCACATTGCCTGCCATTAGAGCCGGAGCCGCAAACCGAAACACCTGCCAAAACGGAAAATTCCACGGCATCACAGCAAGAATGATTCCCAGCGGCTGATAGCGAACGAAACTGCGGCCCGCATCAGTGGCAATGTCCCGATCTGCCAGAAACTCGGCAGCCTGATCGGCGTAATAGCGACAGACCCAAGCTGATTTTCAACTTCAGCAATGGCGGTCAGCAATGGGTTTTCCCATTTCCACCGTCATAATTTTGCCAAAGCGCTCCCGTTCTTCGATCAGGAGGTTAGCCGCTGCGTGCAGCCGCTCAGCACGGTGGGCAAAAGAAGTGTAGCGATACTGCTCAAAGGTACGGTGCGCTTGCGCCAATTTGGAATCGATCGCTTCACTCGTCAACGGTTCAAATGTCTTCACCGTTTCGCCTGTTGACGGGTTAACGGTTGCAATACCCATTTCTGATTGTCTCCTGCTAAACACATCACCGACTCCAGCATTCGCGCCAGATGTCGTTGGGCAGGGCAGCAATATGTAATTTTGGGCTTGAACTGGTGCAAGCTTTCACTTGCCAGAGGCACATCCATTGTAGCGATGCTTTCAGTCCAAGAATCTGCGAGTCAAAATACCAATCCATCCTGACTGCGGGCTACCCCGTCCTCACCTCATTCTAGTCACCGGATTTAAGGCTGAGGGGAATTTAAACATATCTGGAAATATTGCGAGACAAAAAATTGCATTAATCTAACAGTTGTAGAAATGTTAGCCACACCTAACAGAATTGCCCAATGTCTAACTCGACAATGCCAGACCCGATGCTCTCAGAATTGCCACCCCTCACCAATGACACCTGCTGGGCCATTTTGAACGATCAACTCGACGATGCCACGGTCAATCAACTGGTTTGGTACTACTTAGGCTACCGGAACAATCCAGCCACTGGATGGAATTGCCGCAAATGACTTCAGACTGGCAGCAAGACTATCCGACGCCGCCCAACTTCATTGAGAGCCGCCCTGCCACCGTTAAGCTAACCCGCTCGATCCCGAAAGACCACAAACAGTTACTCAAAGAAGAATTAGGATTTGCTGGCTACAAAGTCGATGAACTGATCCCGCGCAAAACCCGTCGTGCCACGATTCGTAAACTGGCTGCTTAGCTACCGAAAAGTAAGTCCTAAAGCTGTTTGACCTCTCTATTTGCCCTAGTTCCCTGAATGGACACCAAAGAAATCGGCACACTGATGTCAAATTCCCCAAGTTGTGGTTAGCACACTTGGAAGTAAGCGTTTAACTGTCCCTGCCCTGCAACCTCGTTGTGGGGCTTTTATTTTGAGATTGCTTGATCGACGAGGTTAGTTCCAGTCCTGAGCCGTCTTTCCCAATGTAGCGAGGCAAGCGAACTTAAGGTCAGAGGCTGCCAGTGTTGTCGTTTTCGGTAAAGAACAGCAGCAAAATTAATGCTGAGGCAAAGGCAGCCGAGAAAAGTAAGAATATAGGTTGGAACCATAACGACACCAATCGCAAACCAGGTAAAGACGTGTAGCAGCAAGATTAGGGCATAAAAGCTTGACCCTATTGCCATTAGCTGCACTTGAGCCGCAGATCGCCCAAATCCGGCAAAGATGATGGTTTGCAAGGTTGCAAGTAAATTCGCCGGAACCAAGACTGCACAAATTGAAATGCAGTGGGTGCGGGAGAACTCGAAAAGAGAATTTAGATCAATCATTCAGTAAAACAAAATTTCTAAAGGCTTGCTCTCCAGGATAACGGTTGAGTGCTAAGGTTTGAGTCTTCAATTCTGGGTATCTGTTTAATTCTTGAGAAAGATTACAGTTTCAAGCGAGATCCTCAACTTTATCTGAATACCCTTTTGAATTTTCGTTCGCGCAGCTTTTTATCCGCCTTGATGTTGAACACTCTGATTCCTCGGCTGATCTTCAGCCAGCCCCACGAGATGAGACACAAAATTTGGACTCAAAGCTCTCGGTCTTAATGGTTCTATGCATTCCAAGAAGCCCCGCAGCCGACAACGAGGCAATTCAGCAGAAGCGACAGTCTACCTTCGTTGGGCGCGAACAACAGCTTGACCAATTTCGCTATAACCTG
>JAAUTN010000636.1 GCA_012031415.1 Leptolyngbyaceae cyanobacterium SM1_4_3
AAATTCAGAAATAGTTTTATCCCACACCCCTTTTGAAGAAATGAAGCAAGCAGGACAAAACCTTTACAACCTGAACCGTGATGCCATCCAAGCTCACTTTTCATAAGCAGGAAAACCTTATTCCTGTGTACCAGTTTGCTTGCGAATGGTTTTATCTGGCTTTGGTCTTTCGGTCAGCGACGAAAAGACTGACAATCCTGGTACGCCGCTGACCGCTATTCCTAAAGTTTTAAATGATTACTACTATTCGTATCCTTTACCCCAACCCCTTTGATGCTAACCATTCTGGGTTAAACAGGCGCGACTGATAGCGATTGCCGCCATCGCAAAGAATCGTGACGATGGTGTGTCCGGGGCCAAGCTGTTTGGCGATCGCCACTGCCGCCCCAACATTGATTCCAACGGAGCCGCCCATAAATAAGCCATCTTGCTTCAAAAGCTGGTAGATCACGCGCAGTGCTTCCGGGTCGTGAATTTGAAGTGCATCATCGATCGGCGCTCCTTCCAGGTTAGCAGTGACGCGACTGTTGCCAATGCCTTCAGTAACGGAGTTGCCTTCAATTTTGATTTCACCTGTTTTGGCGTAGCTATACAGTCCGCTACCCATCGGGTCTGCCAGGATGCATCTGATTTCTGGATTCTTTTCTTTGAGAAACATTGAAACTCCGGCATAGGTGCCGCCTGTGCCCGTCGCGCAAGTCCAGGCATCAATTTTGCCGTTGGTTTGCTGCCAAATTTCGGGGGCGGTGGTTTCGTAGTGCGATCGCCGATTTGCCAGGTTATCAAACTGGTTTGCCCAGATTGCGTTTTCCATTTCCTCAGCGATTCTGCCAGAGAGTTTCACGTAGTTGTTGGGGTCACGGTAGGGCACTGCTGCAACGGTTCGCACCTCTGCGCCTAGCGTTCTCAGCATATCGATTTTTTCCTGCGACTGAGTATCTGGAATCACAATCAGACATTTGTAGCCCTTAGCATTGCAGATGTGTGCCAGCCCAATGCCCGTATTGCCTGCGGTGCCTTCTACAACGGTTCCACCTGGTTTCAGCAACCCCCGTTCTTCTGCATCCTGAATGATAAACAGAGCCGCTCGATCTTTGACTGACCCACCCGGATTGAGGAACTCAGCTTTTCCTAAAATTTCGCATCCTGTCTCTTCGCTAAAGCTGTTTAGCCGAATTAAGGGTGTATTGCCGACCGTTCCCACAAATCCATCTCTAATGTCCATGCCCATTTCCTGAGTTCTTTTCCTGCCAAAATTCTAAAGCTTTGCCTGAGTACTATTCGATCTATCTCTACCCTAAACTTAATGACAGCCTTTGTGGAATGAACCGTTTTGAGTTGTCTATAAGAGGGCGAGACAATTACAAAATTTGGGAAGAGAGGCAGGTGCTGTCTATAGCGATCCTAAGCGATTGGTGAAAGTGCCCGACCTCCGGGCGGGCACTTTCACCAATTATCTTTTTCACAAATCAGATAGGACTGCCATATCATCTTTGACCACTTCTGGAACGCCAAACCCATTGGACGGACCAGACTTTATCAATCTAGAATCTAGAGAATTGGCATTTAGGAAGGCTTTGGCAATGTACAGCGCAGCGATTTATATAACAGTATTATTCTTCGCAGGTATGGGCATCATAGCCCTCTTCAGCCCAACGAGTGTTACGCAATTTTTTGGATTGAAGAGAATTAGGGCGGACATGAGAAATAAAGTTCGTGCGGTTTATGGTGGTTTTGGGGTGGCAATTGCAGGTCTACTAACTGCATCTACTGTCTATCCTAAAGTTCAGCAAGGAGTTGTATTAACGGTTGCTGTAGCATTGTTCGGAATGGCTGCGGGTCGTCTTCTATCGTTTGCCATTGAGCATTCGGAGGGGCATTATCCGGTGGTATTTCTGGTTGTTGAATGTGCGTTTGGAAGTCTAATGCTATATGTCTACAGTAGTTCAGCCGTCTAACAACGCCCGTGCGCGGAGAGCATACAGGTTGAGCAATTGAAGCAAAGATTGCGATCGCTTGGAATCTATCCAAACACTGACCCCAATGCGAAATCAGCCGTTTAGACTTCAGCCGCTAGGAAACTTCTGGCAAACAAAATACCCGCAAGAGCAGGTTCAGCCTTAAAGCTGTTGGTTAACCATGAAGGTTCTGGCAAAACCTGCCCCACTCAAGGGTAGATTCTTCTTTAGAAATTTCCTTGAGCTAAAGATACTTCTCGACTGCACTCGTGAACGTTTCGTATGGAGCAACGCCGACCAGGTTTTCGACCAGTTCGCCATCTTTAAACACCATGACTGCCGGAATACTGCGAATGCTGTATTTTTTAGCTGTGACTTTATTTTGGTCTAAATCGAGCTTCACAACCTTTGCTCGACCATCATATTCTTCAGCTAACTGATCGATTAAGGGGGCAATTTTACGGCAGGGGCCACACCAATTAGCCGTACAGTCAACTACGACCAGCGTTTCATCCGCTAGCAGTGCGTCAAATTCGCTGTCCTGAATGTAAGCGGCAGTTCCCATATTTTTATCCTCTGGAAAGGGGCGATCGCGATAGCAGTGTGATTGCACAAACGGTTAAGTCTCCCTTCACTATCCCACGTTTAGGGACGACTCACCAATTCAGACTGCTCTTAGTTGGCTTTCCATGCAGGCGCAGCAGATTTCTAGCCAATAAGATACCTGTAAGGGCAGGTTTAGCAAATTCAACGCAGGCTTTGAGCTTGTAAATCAGGCTTCTGAACTTAAGAATCAGGTTTTTGACTCGTGAACCTGTTTTTCAAATTCAAGAATCAGGTTTTAAACTCGTAAACCTGACTTTAAACTTGTAAACCTGGTTTTGAACTTCAAAAACCTGGTTTCAAACTTGTAAGCCTTGTTTTGAACTTCAAAAACCTGGTTTCAAACTTGTAAACCTTATTTTGAACTTCAAGAACCTGGTTTTGAACTCGTAAACCTGTTTTTGTTTACAATCTCTAGCAAAAATACCTGTGTTGGGGCGATCGCCCCCTCTATTCCCTCAAAACTTGGTAACTTACCACCTTGACGAACTACCGCTCACTCAGATATGCTCTCACGTTAAGGTTGCTAATTTTACTCACAGCAGCCCCACAAACCCAAAGATCTAGCGCCGCTCAAAGCTGTTAGCGCAGCAATGAGCGACTGACCCCCAAACTGGTATAGGCAGTCTGGCGGCTAATGGTGAATTTTAACACTCCCTTAGCCACCCCCGACTTGTCATGTCAAAAAAGCGTTGCTGACCCTTTGGAACATGAAAGTGAAA
>JAAUTN010000637.1 GCA_012031415.1 Leptolyngbyaceae cyanobacterium SM1_4_3
GATAGTTTTCACCAAAGAAGGCAGACGTGTTGAGAGTGACATCGCCACCCCGCCCATCGTCAGCAAAGGCGAGAATATCGCTGTCATCAAAGGCAAGCACAGAATCTGCGGTGACGGTGATGTTGCCGCCTCCCCCAGCACCACTAGAGACGTTGGTGCGGATGTCGCCATCGCCACGCAACTCGACGGTTGCCGCCGTGATATCAATGGCTCCTCCCGCCGCACCGACAGCAGAAGTGGTGATGTTGCTATCGGTAATTTGCAGTTCGCCGCTGGCATCAATGTCGATGTTACCTGCGTTGGTGCTGCCTGGTCGCTGTTGGCTGCGATCGTCGCTCCATCCGTTAAAGCCAAAGAATTGGTTTGGATGTCGATACTACCATCTGTCCCTGTCGCATCCGTGACAACAACAGCAAACAGCCCGCTTGGAGAACCATTGATCGGATTGACTCCAATTAACTCAATCTCATTGGCTTGTACCGTCAACTGCCCAGCATTGCCAGCACCAGCAGTACTAACGCTAATCTGTCCGCCATCTCTAGCCACAAGCCGCCCAGCGTCAATCGTCAGGTTTTGGGCATCTCCCGTTGCTCCTGGATTGACCCGAGCACCGATTGCGCTAGCGTTGCCCTCCGCATCGATGCCGATGACTTCGACCACCCCTGCTGAAATGGCGAGCGTCCCGGTATCCCCTTCCCCAAAGGTATCCGTCGAGAGTTCCGCTCCGTCTAGAACCGATAAACGATTCGCCGCGAGAATGCGGATGTCGCCACCCCTCCCGGTCGCATCCGTGTCAACATCAGCAAACAGCCCGCTAGGACTATCAATACGACGGTTGACTCCAATCAACTCAATCTCATCGGCTTGCACCCTCAACTGTCCAGCATTGCCATCACCAAAGGTGCTAACGCGAATCTGTCCGCCATCCCTAACCAGAAGTCGTTGAGCGTCAATTGTCAGGGTTTGGGCATTTCCCGTTGCCCCTGCATCGACTGAGCATTGATTGAACTAGGGATGCCCTCCCCATCGCTGCCGATGACTTCGACCACCCCTGCTGAAATGGAGAGTCTCCCTCCATCCCCTGCACCAAAGGTACTCGCTGAGAGTTCCGCTCCACCCTGAACCGATAAACGACCCGCCGCGAGAATGCGGATGTTGCCACCCCTCCCGGTCACATTCGGTGCAACAGTAGCAGACAGCCCGCTTGGAGAACGATTGACCGGATTGACTCCAATCAACTCAATCTCATCGGCTTGCACCGTTAAATCCCCAGCATTGCCCGCACCAAACGTGCTGACGCTAATGAATCCGCCATCGCTAGCCACAAGCCGCCCAGCATCAATCGTCAGGGTTTGGGCATCTCCCGTTGCCCCTGGATTGACCTGAGCACTGATTGAGCTAGAGAAGCCCTCCCTATCGCTACCGGTTACTTCGACCACCCCTGCTGAAATGGAGAGTCTCCCTCCATCCCCTGCACCAAAGGTACTCGCACTTAGTGCCGCTCCACCCTGAACCGATAAACGACCCGCCGCGAGAATGCGGATGTTGCCACCCCTCCCTATGGCATTCGGTTCAACAGTAGCAAACAGCCCGCTCGGATCACCATCGTCCGGGTTGACTCCGATCAACTCAATCTCATCGGCTTGCACCCTCAACTGCCCAGCATTGCCAGCACCACGGGTGCTAACGCTAATCTGTCCGCCATCGCTAACCACAAGCCGCCCAGCATCAATCGTCAGGTCTTGGGCATCGCCCCTTGCCCCTGAATTGACCCGAGCACGAATTGCGCTAGCGTTGCCCTCCCTATCGCTGCCGATGACTTCGACCACCCCTGCTGAAATGGAGAGTCTCCCTCCATCCCTGCACCAAAGGTACTCGCACTTAGTGCCGCTCCATCCTGAACCGATAAACGACCCGCCGCGAGAATGCGGATGTCGCCACCCCTCCCGGTCGCATTTCTGTTAACGTTAGCAAACAGCCCGCTCGGATCACCATCGTCTGGATCATCTCCAATCAACTCAATCCCATCGGCTTGCACCCTTAACTGCCCAGCATTGCCAGCACCAAAAGTGCTAACGCGGATCTGTCCACCATCGCTAGCCACAAGCCGCCCAGCGTCAATCGTCAGGTCTTGGGCATCTCCCGTTGCCCCTGGATTGACCTGAGCACTGATTGCACTAGCATTGCCATCCCCATCGCTGCCGATGACTTCGACCACCCCTGCTGAAATGGAGAGCCTCCCTCCATCCCCTGCACCAAAGGTACTCGCACTTATTTGAGATCCATTGCTCACTCGTAAAGTACCCGTAGTGATTTCGATATCGCCCCCATTCCCGATCGCATTTGAACGTATTCTGTTAGCCAAACGGCTGTCCTGGTCAAGCCGAATTGCCCTAGTTGCATCGAGACGAATATCACCCGCTTGACTACCGAGAAGCCCTAAATTCCGTTCTATTCCGGCTAAAAGTTCGCTCTCTCCTAAAATGTCTATGTTCCGGGCAGTAACCGCAAGGTCTCCCCCATTGTTAGCCTCCACATCCAGAGTGGTGGTATCGGTGAGGCGGACATCTGCCCGTGCCAGGTTCTCTGGAAATCTTAAACCCAGCAAGTTATTCGTCTCGGTTAGCTCCAGGGTTCCTGCCCCAGCGACAGCACCAATGTCAATGCGTCCACCTTCACCCACCCCCACAACTTGCCCATCCTCCAGCAACGCCACAGCTAGCGAAGCATTCTCTAGCACAACTTCTCCACCTGCCAGAATCAGGCTTTGGGCTTCGTCCACCCGTAGCGTACTGTCCTGCACAGTAATGGCTCCTGGTGCATTTGCCCCATACTGTACCCCCAGCGGCACACTCACTGCTAGCAAGGGCGCTGCTGGATTGGTCGCACTAAACACCTCGTTATTCTCGAAGAGAAAACCGTTGCCTGTGGTTGCCAGGAACGACCCTTGAACATCCAAGCTGGCATCGGCACCAAACAAGATGCCGTTGGGATTGAGCAAAAACAGATTAGCAGCCCCATCCACGCCTGAAAGTACCGAGGATATTCGGAAGGATTGCCCCCTGTGACGCGAGAAAAGATATTGTCAATGCCAGCGGGATTGTCAAAGTAAACCCGCTGCTGTTCCTCGACGTTGAACTCCTGAAAGCTGTGAAACAGGTTGATGCCGCGAGTGGCTCCCCCTTCGATCAGGTCAGCAGGTCTGCCATCTACAGTGGCATTGGGGCGAACGCGAGAGCCTTCTGCACCCAAAGTGTCATCAGGCGTAATTTGGGCAAGGG
>JAAUTN010000145.1 GCA_012031415.1 Leptolyngbyaceae cyanobacterium SM1_4_3
CCTGAACTGGTGCTAGAGCGGTGTCAGCAAATTCGCGTGGGCGGTCAGGTGCAGCCGCTGACGGAAGAGCATCGCAATCAGGTTTAGAGAAGAATAATCAGTTGGCGGCACGCGGTTTGCGGGTGCTGGGCTTTGCCTACAAGCTGCTGAATCAGGTGCCAGCGGAAGGCTCAGATGAAACAACGGAGCAGGAGCTAGTCTGGCTGGGCTTAGTGAATATGCTGGACGCACCCCGTCCAGAGGTGCGCGATGCGGTTGCCAAATGCCGCACGGCTGGAATTCGCCCGATTATGATTACGGGCGACCATCAGTTGACAGCACAAGCGATCGCCGAAGACCTGGGTATTGCGAAAGCAGGCGATCGCGTTCTCACCGGCCGCGAAATTGAAAAACTAGATGCAGCAGGGTTAGGGCAGGAAATCGATCACGTCAGCGTCTATGCACGGGTCGCCCCCGAACACAAACTGCGAATCGTGCAGGCACTTCAGCATCAGGGCAAAGTCGTAGCCATGACAGGCGATGGCGTAAACGATGCGCCTGCCCTCAAACAGGCAGACATCGGCATCGCAATGGGCATCACCGGAACAGACGTAAGCAAAGAAGCCAGCGACATGGTGTTGCTGGATGACAACTTTGCCACCATCGTTGCCGCCACCGAAGAAGGGCGAGTCGTTTACACCAACATCCGTCGCTTCATCAAATACATTCTGGGATCAAACATTGGCGAAGTGCTGACGATAGCAGCTTCCCCAATCCTGCTGCCGATGGGCGGCGTACCGCTGACCCCGCTTCAGATTTTGTGGATGAACCTGGTGACGGACGGCTTACCCGCTCTGGCGCTAGCAGTAGAACCAGCGGAACCAAACGTGATGAATCGCCCCCCCCACGACCCAGAAGAGAATATCTTTGCGCGGGGACTTGGGCTTTACATGGTGCGAATTGGCATCATTCTGGCAATATTGGCGATCGCCTTGATGCTCTGGTCATACGACTACAGCCAGCAGTCGGGCGACCCCGACCGCTGGAAAACGATGGTGTTCACAACGCTCTGTCTGGCGCAAATGGGTCATGCGATGGCCATTCGCTCAAATAGCCGTCTCACCATTGAGCTAAATCCCTTCTCAAACCCGTTTATCCTGATTGCAGTCGGTTTAACCACTGTCTTGCAACTGCTGCTGATCTACGTCGAGCCATTGCGAAACTTCTTTGGCACTCACTACCTCAGCCCGTTTGAACTGGAAATTTGCGTTGGCTTTAGCTCCCTCATGTTTGTCTGGATTGAGCTAGAAAAGCTGTTCATTCGCGTGTTTTTGAGCAGACGCATGGGCTAGAAGCAACCCACTTTTTGTAAAGATGTACCTGAAAACCCTCCACCTGCGCCAATTTCGCAACTACCGAGATCAGCAGGTGGAGTTTTTTGCACCCAAAACCATCCTCTTAGGAGACAACGCTCAGGGCAAGTCCAATTTATTGGAAGCCGTTGAACTGCTAGCAAGTTTGCGATCGCATCGGGCAATTCGCGATCGCGAACTCGTCCAGGAAGGAGCATCCATTGGTCAAGTTACGGCAACGTTAGAAAAAGACACAGGGCTGACCGATTTGGCGATCGCCCTTCGCACCAATGGTCGCCGCACCGTCTCCTTGAATGGTGAAAACCTGAGACGACAGCTTGATTTCTTGGGTGTAATGAATGCCGTCCAGTTTTCCAGCCTGGATCTAGATCTGGTGCGAGGCGGCCCCGGACAGCGACGCAGTTGGCTAGACGCTCTATTAACTCAACTTGAACCCGTCTACGCTTCTATCTTGCAGCAATACAACCACGTTTTGCGTCAGCGCAATGCATTTCTCAAACAGCAGCGGCAGGAAGGCGATCGCCCAGTTCCAGTCAATACCATTACAGCCGTACCATCGGCTGAACTTTTAACCGCATCAGAGGATGCCAGTGCAATTCCACCCGACGCAACCCAGCTTGCCATTTGGGATGCTCAACTGGCAACGATTGGCTCTCGCGTCATTCGCCGTCGCGCCAGAGTGCTAGAACGGTTAGCCCCAATCGCGCAGTTTTGGCACCAGTCAATCAGCGACCACAAAGAACTGCTGCAAGTAAACTACGCTCCCAATGTCGGACTGGAAGAGGATGATCCTGCTGTGGTGCAGCAGGCGTTTCTGGCAAAAATTCAGCAGCGGGCGATCGCCGAACACTATCAGGGCACCAGCTTAGTCGGGCCGCACCGCGATGAAGTAGAATTCACCATCAACCAAACTCCCGCACGGCAGTACGGCTCTCAAGGGCAACAGCGCACCCTGGTACTGTCGCTAAAGCTAGCAGAATTGAAACTAATTGAATCTGTCGTCGGTGAAGCTCCCTTGCTGCTGCTAGATGACGTACTCGCAGAGCTAGACCTAAACCGTCAAAACAAACTCCTGGAAACCATTCAAGATCGCTTCCAAACTCTGATTACTACCACGCATCTCGGCTCCTTTGATGCCCAATGGCTCAAATCCTCCCAAATTCTCACCGTTGAAGCGGGAAGGATTCACCCATCCTAAAAGTGGCGCATAACTTTTCCCAGATTAGCGCTGTATCACGCACTGACTCAGAAAACCACACAAATTCCAACGTTGAACAAACTGACTGCCGTTTTAATGCATTTGTCATTGCACAAATAATGCCAGGCTCGCTTCATACCCTCTGACCAGGCAATATCATCAAACACAATCACGGCATTGTTAGATAGAAATGGTAGAAGCTGCTTATAGTAACTAATCGTTGCTCGTTCGTCATGGTGTCCATCTATAAAAGCAAAGTCTATTTTGTTCTGTTGCTGCAAGACTTCCTGTAAAGTGTCTTGAAAAAGACCAATGACAACGCTTACTTGAAGGTCCAATTGTTCAAAATTTCGCTTGGCGATCGCCGCATAAGATTCCGCACCTTCCAATGTAATGATCTTGCCATGATTATTTACCTGTAAAGCGGCTGCTTGATAAGCTGTAGAAATTCCTAAACAGGTGCCTAACTCAATACAGGTATGGGGCTGAAGTTCTCGAATGAGCTTAAACAAAAGCAATGACCACGTAGAGTTCTTGCTGTTCCTTTGACAAATATCTCTTATCCATTCAATTCGCTCTTGATAAGAAGAGGAATAATTAATTAATTTTTCATTAGATTGAATTAATTCAGTTCTTAAACTTTCAATTCTACGAATCCACGCTTTTTCCTGCAATGTATTCCTATTAATCAAGATGTCGGTAATCGCGTTTGCAACTGAGTTTGAAGTCGGATGATTCTCTCGATACAGATGCAATGCGACCTGCCAAAAACCAATGTAGCGAGTCAGTTTGTCCAGGCTTTTTGGGGCTGAAAAGTCGAGGCCATTCATGCTAGATCTCCTCTAAAAGATGACACTTTTGAGAAATTTAACAATCCGTCACGAACATTAAATCAAGCAGCAAAGATCACCCTTAGCAATTTCCAGCAGGCTGTAAGAGACACACTTCGTCATGGCAAACTCTATGTCTCACTAACCTCACAACTGACTTAAGACCGCTATGGCATTCTAATTGCCTTCTTGAAAAGCACCTCAAGGAACGTGTATCAACTCTAACCTTAGTTAGAATGAGCTGCAATTGTATTTACTGAAAGCGTAACGCTATACATAAACTAATGAAATGAGTAGTCATACCAGTCACATATGGGCCGATAGCCAATCGCCTGATAAATGTGGTTAGACGTAGGATTTGCCTGATCGGTAAATAACATACAGTAATCGCATCCCTGGTCTAGCAACTGCTGGCTGAGTGCTGCCACACATGAACTGGCATAGCCTTTGCGTCGATATTCGGGTGGCGTATAGACGGGCGCAATCCAGCCGCCATTGGGTAAAGACTTTCTGCCGCCAGCCATTGAGACGGGTACTCCATCTTGCCAGAGATACAGAGTTTTTTGGGCTAAAGCTCGATCAGCCACAGCTTCGACGTTATTCTCAACTTGCCCTAACGCTTCAATGTCGAACGCTTCCAGCCAGTTGATTAGGAAAGAGCGATCGCCTTCCCCCGCCAGTCGCAAAAACCCCTTTGCCGAAGGAATAGGCTGCACCTGCACAAGCTGATTTGCCCATAGTTTCAGGCTCATTGGTAGGTTCGTTGGGTCAAAGCCTGCCACCTTTGGGCAAATGCTGTGGCAATGTCGGGCAAACTGCTAACGCCCCGCAAGGGTTCTTGGCGATCGCTCAGGTCTTGGGCAATCAAGTCTAATGCTGCCCAATCTTGCACCTGAGACAGCATTAGGTAACGAGGTGAAATCCAAATGGCAACAGCCAAAATAGTGCTATTTGCTTCTACGATCGCTAAGTAGGGGGGGCGCTCGCGCGGCTGAGGATTGTGCAATAGCGCATAGCAAGCCCTCAGCAGCATACAGTGCCGTGCGGTGTGTTGCCCCAGATAATCCTTTACTCGTTCATAAAACAAGTCGGCATCCTGAAAATGGTTAAGCTTCATACTTAAGTTGGCACCGATAACAGGCGATTGCCCCTCAGTAACCATTCCAATTTATTAATTTTTTGTCCTCAAGCGATCGCCCTCGCTACCTTCTTCCGCCACTCAGAGCTAATCGGCGTAACCTGTGTATCCGGGGGATAAAGTTCTTTCAACGTATCCAGGAAAGCGTACACCGCAGGCGAATGCAGCGCATCTGCCAGCATCACCACCTGAATGTGACGATAAAGCGGTGCGGGCAATGAACAAACTTGAATGTCTGAAGGCAGTGGTTCGGTTGCCAGACGGGGCAGCACCGTCACGCCCAAACCGCGCTCTACCATGCTGATGATGGTTGAGTCTTCCTGAATGTCATAGGCAATATTAATGGGCTGCCCCCATTGGGCGAAGTGTTGACGCGTCAAGACGGAGCAGTAATCTAACTCAGACTGCCTGGAAGTCATGATCATCGGGTAGGTTGCCAGTTCTTCCCAGGTGAGAGGAGCGTTAGGGCGCTGTAATTTGGGCGGCAGCAGCACGACATATTCATCGCGCATTAGCTTCCAGCCTTCAAAGCTTTCGCTGATTGGGATACAGGTAAAGCCAATGTCAATCCGTCCCTCACGCAAGGCTTGCTCGACCCGATCGTCATCGCGATACTCGATTGGGGTCAGGGTAATGTCAGGAAAATAGTGCTTCAGCCGTACAATCACCTCCGGCAATAGACGAGTTGCGACACTGCGAAACACACCGACGCGCACCTGTCCGCCTTTCAGCCCTTTGGTCAGGTTGACTTCCTTGCCGATGACATCCAGCAGTTTCAGCATTTCTTCGGCGTGATCTCTGACCCGTTCACCGATAGGAGTCAGTCGTGCCCCATGTCTGCCGCGTGAAAACAGCACGACACCCAGCTCTTCTTCTAGAGTGGCGATCGCATGACTCACTGCCGACTGGGAAATCTCTAATCGCAAGGCGGCTTCGCTAAAGTTGCCGACTTCTGCCACTGCGACCAGTATCCGCAACTGGGAAAGCTTAATTCCTTCCAGGTTGTCTGTTTTCATAAAACATCCCCAATTTTGGCCCGATTCTGGTCTGATTTTCGCGCACCTGCCCCAATCGTTCCACTCTTTTCCATGAATTTTATGAATGGAAGCTATGTACCTCTTTTCTGGATCACTTTTTATTGAACCGTCTGAGAATTGCTCTGGCAGTTGGCATGGCGGTTGAGACAGAATTGGGGGGCGATCGCCCAATGGCTCTTACCTGCAAAACCGAGTCTACAGACTGCTCAACCCTCTACGACAGGCTTGGGCATTCTGATTCAATTAAACCAATTCCAGGTTCTACAAACCTTCTGATGAAATTAATTCTGTTTCTACTGAAAGGATCGCTGACCGCTTTAGTTTTCCTGACCCCTCTGCTGGGTGTTTGGCTAGCCTCGTCTTTAGTTGCCTACACGAATGGACCGACCTGGCTGGCCGTTGCTTCTGGTGTTCTATTATTTCCGCTCATTCCAATCGTTTGGGATCTGCGGGGCAGCAAGCGCCGTCAGCAAAATCCTCAAATTCTCACCTGGGGCGATCGCATCATTCTACGGACGCTGCTGCTCAACCTGATTTTTCTCGCCTGCCTGCTGGCACTTCGCCCACAAACCGCATTTCTGGCACTCTCGACGCGGGGAGATTGGATGCTGGATGGCAGACAAGGGGCACAGGTTGAACTAGTGCGGCGATCGCTCTTCAAGGTCGCGAATGGAATGGAGTGGCTCTACCTGGCAGTTCGTCAGAATCCTTATCAGCAATATGCTGACGCAGAGATTCAACCGACTCCTCAACCGACTCCCCACACGACTCAACCCTCTACTCAAGTCACTCCCCAAGGGGACTCACCAGAACCGCAGCAATCCCGACCGACTCCACAGCCCAATTCATCTACTGGGTCAGCTTACGCAGCTAGCTGGCCGCTGGCGGCTGAGATTCATCCTGCGGTTGCCAATATGCCAGCCAGCGTGGAGGTCAGTATTGAATCTGTCGCTCAATACATTGCTCAGCAAGAGCGAGACCCGTTTTTGCGGGTAAAAGCACTGCACGATTACGTTGCCGATCGCGTTGCCTACGATGCGCCTGCCTTTTTCGGTCAGACTCCTCGCCCTCCACAAGATGCAGAAGCCGTCTTTCGCACTCACAAAGCAGTATGTGCTGGATATGCCAAACTTTTGGAAGCATTGGGACAGGCGATCGGGGAAGAGATCGTCTATGTGGTTGGCGACTCTCGCAGCCAGATCAGTGACCTGAATGGGTTTAGTCATGCCTGGAATGCTGCCAAAATTCAGGGAAATTGGTACCTGATCGATGCCACCTGGAACAGTGGCTACGTCGAAGGAATGAGCTTTACCAAGCGGTACAGAACTAGCTACCTTTTCCCGCCACCCGAAGTCATGGTTGTCAGCCATTTCCCAGACGATCCTGCCTGGCAGCTTTTACCAGAGCCGCTCCCCAGGGGTGAGTTTTTGCGGCAGCCGATGTTGCCACCCAGTTTCTTTGCTCAGGGACTGAAGCTGATTTCACCCACGCGATCGCAAACTGCTATTCAAGACAACGCGATCATTCAGCTTGAAAACCCTCAGCGGCGATGGCTGATGGCAAGCTACAACCTCAAGCAAAGTCAGCAAGCCGAGCGATGTGCTGACCAAACCAGCCAAAATCCTCAGCTATCTTGTTCATTGCCCAATGCTGGAACTTACGAAGTGTCACTCTTTAGCAGCGATCAGCAATATGGACAGTACGAGTATGTTGGGCAACTGGAATTCAACAAAGGATAGGGGACGGACTGCTGTTCGTCCCTATCCTTTGGAACATGGTCATGTTACGCGATGTGCAACTAAAGTTCTAGAAACCTTGATTTCTTATGGAGCAGGCATCTTGCCTACCTGATTTAGACGGGCAAGATGTCCATCCCACAAGGGGTTAGAAAAAGTTGCACATTGCGTAACAATAGATTTGAAAGACTGCCTAGACTATCAGCGAACAGGATTACTCAGTTGGGAAGTTTCCTGGTTGAACAGTCAGGTCTACCGTTTCTCCGTTGCGAAGCACCTGCATGGAGAGGTCTTCATCTACATTGCTGTCTGCTACGATTTGCTGCACTTCTTCAGACGTGGTTACAGCCTGTCCGCCAACTTGCTGCACCACATCTCCAGCTTGTAGCCCTGAGCGGGCAGCGGGAGAGTTAGGTTCAACCGCAATAATCACAACTCCTTCCTCAACGGGAATCTGCACATCCAGGTTAGGGTCTTGGCTGAGACGCTCTCTTAGCTCTGGAGTAATGGTTGCCATTTGAATTCCCAGGTAGGCGTGTTCAGCCCGACCTGTTTCAATCAACTGATTGGCAATGTCTTGAGCCGTGTTGATGGGAATGGCAAACCCTAAACCCTGTGCGCCGCCAATGATAGCGGTGTTCATGCCAATCACTTCACCCCGCTCATTCAGCAAGGGGCCGCCAGAGTTGCCAGGGTTGATGGCGGCATCGGTTTGAATGAAGTCAACCCGCTTGTCAGGAACACGCACGTCTGCACTGCTGCGACCTGTGGCGCTGATGATTCCAGCGGTAACGGTGTTGTCGAGTCCGAGGGGGTTGCCGATGGCGATCGCCCATTCTCCGGGTCGAATCTGTTCCGAGTCTCCAACTTCGACGATCGGCAGCCTGGTTGCCTCAATTCTTATAACGGCTACGTCTGTCACCGGATCAGTTCCCAAGACTTCACCGCTATATTCGCGCCCATCTCTCAGGGTGACGGTGACAGTATCTGCCCCGTCTACAACGTGAGCGTTGGTCAAAATCAGTCCATCTGCATCAATGATGAAACCTGAGCCTGTTCCCTCTTCAATGCGGGTTGAAGGCGAATTGGGATCGCCGGACTCGCCAAAAAATCTGCGCCCAAAAATTTCAGGTAAACGAGTCGTGACGGTGCGTGAAGAGTCAATTCGCACGACGGCTGGACCAACCTGCTCGACGGCTGCCGCGATAAAGTTTTGATTCACTGGAGCCAGTGACGTGCTGGGAGCAATCGGGCTAGCGGGCGCTTCACTGGCTTCAGGCAATGGCTGGGCTGGAATCGGTAGCTCAGACCCCAGCCAGCGGTTGCCAATGATGCCTGCGCCTGTCCCTGCTAGAATCAGCGCTAGATAAATGGGCACCTGCCGCAGGGGATTGCGTTTCTTGCGATCGCCTGGTGCATCGGCTGCAATAAAGTCAGAAGCAGGAATGGAATCTTCCAGGTTGGTGTCGGGCGGGTTAGTGTCTGAATAGCTGGAGTCATTGCGACGGCTGAGTTTCATATTTCTGTAGAATGTGAATCGCTAGTGTGAATAGTTGAATGAATTGAATAACAGATTCAAACTGTTGCGCTTACCGGGACTTGTCAAAAGCCTGCTGCCAGTCAATTACTCACTTGTCTGAGTCTTCAGCAAACCAGCAGGAACGTTTGTGTATGGCTCACCTACCTGAAAATCGGCTGTATTCCTGCTCATCGTTTCGGTTGCTGCACAGACATTTTACCAGCCGTTTTGCACAGTCCATTTTGTAAGTCGATTGAGCAGTCTGGGCTGCTTATGTCTTAAATACTAAATAGCTTTTGTGACAGTGGCATGGCAACTTCGCTGCAAGTAGATGAAGATTTTGGGGTAGAGCGGTCTGGCTAAAGCGTGAAGCTAAGACGTGAAGCTACTTTGAAGTTTGTCATCTTAACTTCATCTCTAGAACATCTCGCTGACAAGTCAGCCTGGTAGTTTCTAATCACAGGTGAATGAATGCTAGGGAGGGAGGCGACCGCTGCTGGCTCTCAAGAAGCCTAGTCTTGATGGCATTAACTTCAGCGATCGCCCACTCCTTTTTTTCCTAGCAAAAGAAAGTTCACCCTAAAGTCACATCTAGAAACATCATCATCACGAATCCAACCATTACTCCGGCGGTAGCTGATTTCTCATAGCCGAGTCGGTGAGATTCAGGAATAATTTCGTCACTAATGACAAACAACATTGCTCCAGCCGCAAACCCCATCGCCACTGGGAGGATCGGTTGAGCGATCGCCACTGTTCCAGCGCCAATCATGCCTCCTACGGGTTCAACTAAACCTGTGAGAAGGCTAATCAAAATTGAGTTGCGTTTGGAATATCCTTCGGCTAGCAGCGACAGAGCAACGACCAGTCCTTCTGGCATATTCTGCAAACCGATCCCTATCGTTAGGGCGATCGCATTGGAAATATCGTCACCGCCAAAGCCCACCCCAACGGCCAGTCCTTCGGGAAAGTTATGGATGGCGATCGCAATCACAAACAGCCACGCTCGCTTCAGGTTTGCCTGCTTAATGCCTTCATGCCCTTTGAAAAAATGTTCATGCGGGAAGTAGCGATTGCTCAGCCAAAGAAATATGCCCCCTAAAACAATGCCAAACGCCACAATGGTTGCGGCATAAACCGAGCTATTCACACGAACCGCAGCTGCTTCTAGCCCTGGAATCACCAGCGAAAAAGCGGTTGCCGCTAGCATTACGCCTGCTCCAAACCCCAGCAACACGCCCTGAGCATTTTGGGTAATGCGGGTGAAAAGCAGGATGGGCAGCGCCCCTAAGCCCGTTCCCAGACCTGCGATCGCACTGCCTAACAGTCCAAGATAAACGGTAGGAAGTTCTAGCATGGCTGTCCTAAGGTACTTGCGTAGCGCTATAGCTGCGGCCGCGCCACTGGGTTGGAGTGCGGAGAGAAGATAGGAAAATTCGCAGAACCGCCGCCGGGTCAGCTAGCGGCGACAGCCAGAAGGCCCATTTCCCCCCTGAGGTATGGGCATAGGAGGGGGCGATCGCCCAGAGTAAAGCAATTCGCAAGATTACCAGGAATGTATTTAGCGCCAGCGCCAGCAAGACGGGCAGTGAGGTGTAGCCTGCTGCCACCAGTACCGCCAGCCCTAGCATAGCGATCAGCGGTAAGCCTTGAACGACCAGCAAAAACGCTAAATCTCCCCACTTTTGAGCAACGGAAGAAGCATCTTTGAGGTCGAGCGATCGCCCCCACTCGCGCCAGGTTTCTCCCATCCCTTCATACATTCGCACCTGCAACAGCTTTGCGCCGTCAAGAAAGCCAACTTTTGCCCCCTGACTGACGGCATATCGAGCCAGGGTGACATCATCACAAAATGAACTGCGGGCGCTAGTGTAGCCACCCAGAGCAGCAAGGAGCGATCGCCGACAGAGAAAACACTGCCCATTTGCCATTACCCGTTCTGCGCTTTCTGTCGCTGCCCCCGCTGGGCCAAATCGATAAACCAGCGTTACTAACAAAGCAGGCTGGAGCCAAAACTCACCCGCACTTTTGAGAATAAACTGAGGCGAAAGCGAAACCAGGTCATAGCCTTGCTCAATCGCTGTTGAAATCAGACTGGCAACCAGCCCCTTTTGAGGGCGAGTGTCTGCATCAATGCCCAAAATCCACTCGCTGCCCTCTGAGCTATTCAAAAAACCGTTGTGTAGCGCCCAGGGACGACCCACCCAACCCGACGGCAGCGGGTCATCCGTCATTAGCCGAAAGCGAGGATCGTGCTGCTGTGCCGCCTTCACCAGATCAACGGTGCCGTCTTGAGAGCAGCTATCGACGATAATAATTTCCCGCACCTCATATCCTTGATGGCTGAGTCCGTCAAGACAAGAACTGATGCGCTCAGCTTCGTTCAGAGTTGGCACAACGACACTAACTTTGCCGAGCAAATCAGGCGTGGCTTGACGAGGAGGAAGGGGCGGTTGTCTACTTGGACCCTGAAGCAGCCGAGAAAGCAGGATGGCGATCGCCGGAAGCTGCACCAGGATTAAAAACAGGCTAGTCCCCCAATCCAAAGATCGGCAGCACTAGCCCACTGATTGACTACAGCCATCACTTAGCGACAACTCCAACGGCAGCGGGAGGCTGCTTTGGCTTCAGCGACTCGGTTTCGCTTACAAGTCCGGCGACAGACATCGCCTCCAAGTCAACGGATTTTGCTGTGCGCCAGCAAACTACAGCCGGAACGACTCCCAAAACGACTCCCAAAACCACCGGAATCCAGATTCCAGCCGCCAAGCTCATTACAGCTGCAAAGGCGAAGTTGCCCAGGTAGACAGCGATCGGCAAGTTCAGTTGAGAACGCTGCAACACGGGCTGCTGGGTGCGCCAGAACAGGGCTGCTACCGTCATGAACACCGCACCTGTACCCATCCATCCAGCAAAGTTTTGGTAGGGCATCCCAAAGAAAGCTCCCGGCTGATGCCAGTACCAGAAGGGCATCGCGGTTTGGCTCATCGCCGGATCAAGCACAAAGTCCCAGGAGGTGAGCAGCAGAGCGCCGAGGCGATCGCCGCAATTTGCCTCAGCCAGCCAAACTTGAACGGTTCACCCGCCGCATTCACCTGACCGACTCCCAAACCTGCGCGGGACAGCAGATAGGATGCAAGACCAAGATAAAACCAGGATAGGGGAATGGTAAATGGCACCAGCCCTGCAATTTTGTAGCCCAAGCCGCTCAAGTAGCTGTAGTCGCCAAAAGGAAAGCCAATGCTGGTTCCCAGTAGCTCACTAGCTAGAGAAATCAAGACCGCTGGCAGCATAAAGACCAGCCAGTTTCGCAAGCCCAGAACACGAAAGGCGTAGACCGCAACAGCGATCGCCCCCAGCAAAATGTAGACCACACCGCCACCAGCCATACTCCACTGAAAGAGAGTTTGTCCCGCAGGCAGCAGTGAAAGAAATTCAGGATGCGGCATCACCAGCAGCAACCCTGCCAACCCGAAAGCCATTGCTACCAGGTGACCAATTAGACAGAAGCGTTCAGCAGTAACCAGTTGCTTCATTACAAACTCTCCAGAGTAGGATGCTTAACGTGCGCTTCCTATTAGTTTACAAATGTTTAAGAAAAATCTGGTGACAGAATAGTATCGCAAAATCGTCAGGTTTGTAAATTTAGTCAGACCACTGAGCCAAACCACCTGCCAAACTATTGGACCAGATCACAATAATTTCACGACATCTACAGAATAATCTTTTAAGATAATTTCTCAGCTTTGAGCTTAAGTATCACCGGATTCTATAGACTTGCTAGAGAAACATGATGTGCAATTCGGTACATCTTTGCAAGTGCAGCGTTTTTTTATTGCATTGAGCTAGAGATCACGGTGTTTGTAGAAACTATTTTGATTGGGTTAGGGATTGTCTCGCTGCTGCTGGCGCTGGGTGCGCTGGCGCTAGAAATCCGGTATCGTCGTCATCCCGGAAACGACCTAGTGATGACTTCGGGCGACTGGAATCTGGAAGTATACGAACCCCACCGATATCTGCTGGTGGGTGAACCAGAACTACCCAGCCGCAGCCCCAGAGTCGAAATTATGGTGCTAGAAGTTGGGGCAGACGTGACGCTGCTCTCGAAAGGTAGCCTGGATGAAGTTACTCACACGATCAAAGTCACGCCGCGCCACCCCGATGCTCCAGCCCGACCCGATGGCTACTGGTTTGGCTATATCATCAAGCGTCACAAGACAACTCGCCTAGAAGTCTCACTGGACATTCGCGGCAAGGAGCTAAATCAGCTTCAGGCAGCCTGGGTGCGAATTCGCTATCTCACCTACGGCCCGCGCGGCAGAATTCCTAAAGTTTGTCATGTCATCGTGCCGCTGAAGTTTCCTACAACGGAAGATTCGCAGCGCTGGCGACCGACGCTTCACGCGGATGTGCTGCCGATTAAAACTCACCTGCTAACCCACCTGGACAAACCCGTTGAGGTAGTCAAGCGATATGTCATGCCCCATGCTCAGCCTGGAGACATTGTGACGATTGGCGAAACGCCTGTAGCCGTGATGCAGGGACGATTTCGGCATCCCAGCGAGGTGCATCCGGGCTGGGTGGCAAAGCGATTGTGCTTTTACTTTATGACGACTTCTACGCTGTCTTCTGCCTGCGGAATGCAGTCATTGGTAGACATCGTTGGCCCGGCACGGGTGCTGTTTGCTTTTGTGATGGGGGCGATCGCCAAAAAATTCCTCAACCAGCCTGGTATGTTCTACCAGCTTGCAGGGGAACAGGCGCGGCTAATTGACGACGTAACCGGAACGCTACCCCCCTATGACCAGTTCATTGTGTTGGGGCCCAAAACCCGCAGCAGGTGGTGGATCAAATCAAAGCGGAAACAGGGCTGCTAGCGGCGATTGTCGATGTGAACGATTTAAAGGCAGTTAACATAGTGGCATCTACCCCAGGCATTCCTAAAGGGTTACTGGAGCAGGCTTTGGTCAGCAACCCAGCGGGTAATGACGATCAGCAAACCCCTGTGGTGTTGATTCGCCCGACTGAGACAGCCGTCAATCCGAAATCTGCCCAGCGCTGAGAAGGTCCATTCTGTGCAAGCTCCAAATTGAACTGGTACAAGGGCAATTAGAAATTCAAAACACCTGAAGCTTCAAGATTACGCTTTGAGGCTGATAGATTTGGGAATTGCTGTCAAGATAGTAATGATGACTAATGATGACTAGACGCGATCGGTTGGAATGCGATCGCCCGATGGCATTCACTCAATATCACAGACAGGTATAGACGAAAGCTGGAAACCCATACCCATGACCTCAGCGATCCCTCAAACCACCAATATCACCATCCGCCCTTTTCAGTTTCGGGATCTGGAGGCGATCGCCCATTTCTCACTAGAAGGGTCTGGGGTAGAGCAGCAGGGCGACTCCCTCAAACTAGGGCAGCGCCTCCAACACATCCGCCGCTGGTACGGGCTACTCAAGTTTTTTAGCCTGTTTCCCAATCCGCTCCAGCACCTCTTCTCTGCCTATGTGGCCGAGCAGGGAAACCGGATTCAGGGAATTATTCAAGTTTCGCCGTTTAACCGCACTCGTAGCACCTGGAAGGTAGATCAGGTTGCCGTCGAGGCAATCGCTCCCTCCAATGGCGATCAGCCGCTTTCCTCAGATATCGGCTCTCAGCTACTGCGCTATTGCTTTCAGGCAATTTGGGAAGCGCGAACCTGGCTGATTGAGGTAGAGGTAAACGATAAATCTGCTCTGGCACTCTACCGTCAGAATGGGTTTCAGTCTTTGGCAGAAATGACCTACTGGGCGATCGCCCCAGAACTCCTGGAAGCTCTAGCAGAGCGCGAACCCGACCTGCCTAACCTATTGCCCGTCAGCAATGCCGATGCTAACCTGCTGCACCAGCTTGATACGGCTTCAATGCCGCCGCTCGTGCGTCAGGTGTTCGATCGCCAAATTCTCGACTTCAAGACGAGCCTGCTGGGTTCTGTCTACAACGGGATGACAAACTGGATGAGCCATACCGAGGTGATCAGCAGTTATGTGTTTGAGCCGCAGCGCAAAGCTGCGATCGGCTATTTTCAAATCAAGCTTTGCCGCGATGGAAGCCGTCCTCACATTGCTCAACTTACGGTTCATCCCGCTTACACCTGGCTCTACCCAGAGCTACTGTCGCAAATGGCGCGAATTGCTCAAGAGTTTCCGGCTCAGACGCTCAGGCTTGCCTCAGCAGACTATCAGCCAGAAAGAGAGGAATATCTGGAGCAAATTGGGGCTAGCCGCACCGAGCATACCCTGATGATGTCGCGTTCCGTCTGGCACAAGCTGCGTGAGGCTAAGCCCGTTTCCCTCGAAGGACTGCACCTTTCTGAAGTGCTGCAAGGCTTCCAGCCCGCCCGCAAGCCTGTTCCTAGCCGTATCTCGCTGATTAAGTCAATTCCGCCCCTGCCGCAGCGCAACAAGCTAGACCTGTCGCAGCTTGGGGTCCAGCCTGTATCTCCTTCACCCGCTGATTCCCAGCCCCCCAACTCCAAAGACAACACCCTGTCAGATTTACCCGATAGCCCCAACTTAGGATGATCTCAGCGCTGGGGTTGGATGTTGGCAAAAAGCGAATTGGGGTGGCAGGGTGCGATCGCACAGGCTTAATCGCCACTGGGCTGACTACTATCGAGCGTCGTTCCTTCCTGCAAGACGTAGAACAGCTTCGCTACATCATCCAGGAGCGTGAAGTGCAAGTTCTCGTTGTCGGCTTACCTTACACAATGGACGGTTCTCTTGGGTTCCAGGCAAAGCAGGTGCAGAAATTCGCTAGTCGGCTCAGCACGGCCCTTCAGCTTCCCATTGAATACGTAGATGAGCGGCTCACCTCCTTTGAAGCCGAGCAAGCTCTGCTAGCAGAAAACCGCTCCCCCTCCCGCAACAAAGCTCTAATCGACCGCAAAGCCGCCGCTATCATCTTGCAGCAATGGCTTGATGCCAGACGAAAGCAGCGCAGTGAGCAGTCTGACAAGATTTTTATCCGTAGCCCTTTGTTCTAATCGTCCTTCGACTGCTATGGCAACAAGG
>JAAUTN010000002.1 GCA_012031415.1 Leptolyngbyaceae cyanobacterium SM1_4_3
GCTCCTTCACCTAGCCCCGCCGGAAGCAGCGTGTTGGTTTCGGTGCGACGTCATAATTTCGAGCAGGCGATCGCGCGATCGCAACGACAGCAAATCTCCCTGAGTCACAGCAGCTAACAGTTTCGCCATATCTTCAGGACTGGTTGTGTTTTCTCCACCCAAATCAGGCAGAGGATTGCGAATGGCAGTCGCCGTCAGCCCCCATGCTTGAAACCGCTGATTTAAAGAGGAAATTCCTCCTAGCCGCTTAATCAGCATATTGGTGGCTGAGTTATCGCTGATGATAATCATCTTGGTCGCCGTCTCTAGCACACTGTATTGAGTGCCAGGTGGCTGATACTGCATATCGCCTGAGCCTTCCGCAATGTCAGAGGCTTCTAGCGTCAGAGATTCGTCCAGACGAATGTTTCCTGCATCCACTTCCTGGAGCAGCGCGACCAAAACGGGCACTTTAATAATGCTGGCAGAAGATAAAGTTGCTGTGCCGTTCAGGTCAAGATAAGCGCGAGTATCTAGATCAAACAAGTAGACTCCCGGATCTAAGTCTGGATGGCGGGCAGCCAGCATTTTTAGCGTATTGCCCAGGGCAGTCATTTCCTGGGCAGGGGTAAGGGCTGTGGGTGATGCTTCCAGGGTAGTTGGTGTTGCATCTCGGCTCAGGGAGGTTGCGGCCGTTTGGTCCGTTTGAGAGGTTAGCCCAACTCCAGCGGCTGTTTGGGTGCTGTTAGTCTGCTGCGCTGTAGGGTTCCAGATTGCCAGAAAAGTTCCGGCGATCGCCCCAAACCCAACTCCCACAATCAGTAGCCGCACGACATACACCAACGGCGACGCAGGACGGGCAGGGCGGCGCTCAGTTCGCCGTTCAAGAGCAGAGGCAAGGGTACGCTGTCGGCGCGATCGCACCCGTCCTAATTTCAAAGGAATTGCTTCCCTGTGAGCAAGGCGACTTTCTGAATTCATTGAACGAACTAGCGCTCGATGTCGCCCAATGGTTGGAGGTGTACGCCGCAAGGGTTCTAGCCGAACTGCCGCACGAGAAGCTCTTGATGTAGGCTGAAAAGCCAGCGACGATTTGACTGGCTGATCGGTCGAGCGTATGTCAGCAGAACGTGACTGGAGCCGAGGCGGTAACTCTTTTCGAGAATTAGCGGCAGGTAAGCGAGGTGAGTTGCCAAATAGCAGATAGCGAACATTGAACCGAGTATCTGCTGGAGGCGAAATATTGGGATTAAAAGCGTGACGTGCAGATCGCCGAGTCCGAGGCAAATGCTCTGGTCGAGTTGGCACAGAACGACCCGGTTGCAGCGCTCCACCTCTGACAGCATCCCTTAACCCCTGCACCTGTTCTGAGCGACGTAGGGGAATCGGCTGGGGCGGCTGAAGACGCATCGGCTGTGAGGGCAAGCGACGACGGCGCGATCGCTCGGATTGACCATCAGATTCCAACATTACACGACACCTCTAGCAAAACTGACAAATGCCTGACTTCCAGGCAACAACATCCGAGCAGCGAACCGAGTTAAGTTTCTTCAGCTTCATTCTGGCATTGTATATCCAGAGGGTTTAGAAGGAGGGCCCAGGGACTGAGAGCTAGCCCCTTTCACCCCTCATCCCTCATCCCTCATCCCTCATCCCTTACCTCTCATCCTTCCTAAAAACCATCAAATGCTGCTGCGGCAAGTCCTTCGTTTCCTGCCAAACCAGCCCTACTGCCTGCATTTCTTTGCGAACCTGCCGCTGAGTCATTTTGTGCAACCCCTTAATGGGAATAAACGGATTTTCGCCCCGATATTCTGCTAAAACGACTCGTCCGTTGGGTTTTAGCGATCGCACAATTTCCTCCATCATCTCGCGGGGATACTCAAACTCATGGTAGGCATCGACCATCATCACCAGATCAACCCCAGCAGCAGGTAAATTTGGGTTAGTTACATTACCTAAAACAGGCTCTACGTTATTAATTTGGTCTTCGTGTTTGAGGAAAGTAATAATATCGAGCATTTCAGGCTGAATGTCTACTGCCAGTACCTTACCCTCTGGCACAAGCGGGCTGAGCCGAAAGCTGAAAAATCCCGTTCCCGCTCCAATGTCGGCAACCACATCGGTTGGGCGCAAATTGAGTGCCTCCACCAGTTGGGATGGACGCTCCTCCCACTCACGGCTGGGACGCTCTAGCCAGAACGCTCCCCGATGTCCCATGACCTGAGCAATTTCCCTGCCCAGATAGAATTTACCAATCCCATCGCTATTGTGAACTGTGCGATGTTGATATACCCCATCTGTGACTGTTGTTCCTAGAGGTAAATGGGCGCAACTGCTCAGCAACATCCCCAGACAACCCACCAAGAGAACAAAGCTGCGAATCAGAAATTTTGAATTTGGTTTTGAGATCATACTGAATAGTTTGGCTGAGCAAGGGACTTAAGCCTAATGGCACTCACTTAATCGCCTTGAGGTCAATCTCAGTCTCAAAGCTAAAAACCCGTTTTAGGTTAAATTCGGCTTGCTACAGAAGCTCAAACTTGTTTTAACGGACTTAAGCTTCTAGCCCGAACTTAGAGTTTAGGGCAAAGGCTTCATCCCCCACCCCGCATCCTTCATCCTTTTCTACTGCTGTCTAGCCTTGTAGGTATAAAAATCTCGAAATACTCCAACCGTCTCAAACTCATAAGCAGGAAGCAGACTGCTCACCGACAAATTGGTTTTATAGACGCTTAGAATCAGGAAATTTTGGCGCTGTGTGCTTTCAGAAATCAATTCCTTGATCTCATCCTGGTTATCTTGTAGCAGTTCGACACATTGAGTCTGAAGCGTATTACCCAGGAAACTAGGAGCTTTACTGCAAGCGTTTTCCTCTAAATATCGAGTCAACTCATCTGTTGCATAATCGTCATAGGCAGATTGTTCAGGATTGGTCAGCGCCATTGCAGTTCCTACCCCGACCAGCACTAACCCAACTACAGAAGCCCCGAATGTTATACCTTTCATGGGATCAAACTCAGATTCTCTCGCTAAGCCTAAGCGTTCTTTAGGTTAAATGACAAGCAAATCCGTAAACTATGTTCCGGTTGAGCGTTTTAGTATTTGAATCAGGTGCGATCGCAATGCTACAATAGATAACGCAATATAATGCGCGGCGAGCGTAGCCAAGTGGTTAAGGCAGTGGATTGTGGTTCCACCACTCGCGGGTTCGAGTCCCGTCGTTCGCCCTATTAAGTCAAGTTTTAGCGGAAGAGATGGAATTTACGCAGGTGAAACGCGAAAGCAGGCGATCGCCCAAGATCCGCTCCAGAACTCTTGTCTTCAGTTCAGCGAAGGCAGCGCTTCCAGTGTCGCGGGGGCGAGGCAGCGTAACTTCCTGGTTGACCAGCAGCAACCCGTTTTCAATCACGATCACCCGATCTGCCAAGTACACGGCTTCCTCACTAGTCCTGCCAGCAGTCGCAGCAAGGTGCTTTTGCCGCAGCCGCTGCGTCCAACGGTCGCCACAAATTCCCCTGGCGCAACTTCCAGGTTGATGTCGCGCAACACCTGAAGGGTGCCAAAGGATTTGCTCAGATTCCGAATGCTCAATTGAGTGCTAGCAGCACTGGACACTGTGGTTTTTCTGCTCATAAGTTCCTCTCATTTGCTTGGTTTGCAGGTCTTGTGATGAGTGCCAGATCTGCGACTTCTTCGACTCGACTTTAGCCATTCAGAAGGAGGAGGAGAGCAGATGGATCAACTGTTCACGTTCTGCTTGGGGGAATAAAGCCAGAGCAGGTTGGAGAGCAGGTCGTGAAAAAAGCCGAGCGTGCCAGAGCGCAGTGCGGACGGCTTGGAGTAGGTCAGCGAAGGTGAGTTCAGTTTTGGCATACCAAGCGGTGGTGCGCGGAGTAATTGGGGCGATGGCGTGGAGGCGATAGGCAATCAGGCAAGTTAAGGAACATAAGGCCAGCAGGACGGGTGTAGTGCGGGTGGTAGCGGCTTTAGACCATTGGCGTTGGGACTGAACGCCAAGATCGGTTCGGGCTTCTTGGAAGGTGACTTCCAGACTCCAGCGCGAGACGAAGACCTCGACGATGGTTTGAGCCGAGAGCATCAGGTTGGTGGAGAAGAGGGCGGTGGGAGGCTGTTGCCCGGTGGGGTCAATCACCAACACCCAGCGCACGGGTAAGGGGGGATAGCCACTCACATTCCACAGGGCTGTGCCTGTAACCAATTGCCGCAGGGCATGGTGTGCCACCATACCAGCGTAAGCGGTGAAATGCTCCAGACTCAAAGCGAAGGCAATCGAGGTGCTGTTGCATTGAGGGCAGACGAGCGCCTTTGGTGCGCGGTCGTCCCGGATAGCGATGGGTGATCACTGGAGCAAAGTCATACAGGTTGGCTTTCCAGGGCAAGCGGGCGACCAAACTGGTGCCATGACGACGGCAAGCCCAGCCAAACTTGGCATTGCCAAAGCTGCCATCGCCCACACAAATCTAATGCCGCTTCAACCAACGGCTCACCTGACTCACCATCTGAGCCGCCCAGTCTAAGCTCGTTTTGTAAGCGCGATTGCCGACTCTAGGCGTGGCTTGGGAGGACATCAGCACACTGGAAAAACGGCAGTCTCCAGACGCGTTGACTCCAGGGCAAGGACACTAACACCTGCATCACTTGCCAGCGCACCCCGCTACTTTTCACCTTGTGCTTGTGGCTCGACTTCACCGGGTCTCGATAGATGCCCACTCCCCAAATCCGTTTGCCCCAGCGGCGCTCCAGGGTGTCATCAATGCCAATCACCACCGGTTGCCCCACCAGCAGCAGCGTCACAATCAACCCCAGCAGGATGCGTGCCCCCGTCAACCCACTCCACCCCACCCGACTCAACAGGCGGTAGTAGTTGCCGTAGTGTCGCTCCTGCGCTAGTCCCATCATGCTCAACACTCGACTCACGGTCCGCTTGCCCTAACACAACAGCCCTCCCACCAATAACGCTTGCCTCTTCTGCCAACTGCGCTGCTGCACAAACAAGACTTGAAACGGAGATAAAACTTCCGATACCGCTTCTGGTAAACTCAACATCACTAACATAAAAAACAATGGAGTAGAGCTTACCGCTTACCGCAAGGCTCTACTCCATTTTTTTTACATTTTGATTCAAACTTGCCCTCCAAATGGCTAAAGTCGAGTCAAAGAAGTCGCAGATCTTGCTCCTTAAGTCCGCGATCGCTCCACTTCTCGATCTTCTTATGGATCTCAACGTTATCCTCATCCAGCTTGTTAGCTTTTCCTGCGTTTTGCTGCTGCTGCGGGCTTCGCGTCTGCCGCGCGGCTGGGTGATTGTTTCGGCAATCATTCTGCTGGTGCTGGCTGGGGCATATTACTTTGCGCCTGCCTGGGCGGGCTTTATCAGCGGCGGACTGTGGGGATTGCTGATTTTGCTGCCGATTGTCGGGTTTGCTCAGGTCAATCGTCTCGTTTCCCAGGAGAAGTACAGTCAGGCTCGTGGTTTGGCAATGGGGTTGCGCTGGCTTCACCCCGCCGACGGTTTGTTTGAATATCCGCAACTGCTGCGCGGCATGGAGCTAGGGCATCAGGGCAGGTTAGAAGAAGCAGCCCGAATTTTTGACCGCTATGGCTCTGCCAAAACCCTGATGGGGCGAACTGCTATTGCGCTGCTGTATCGAGCGGGTGCCCGCTGGGATGAGTTGCTGATTTGGGTTGAGCATCACTTTCAGCAAAAAATATTGAGCGAATCTACGCTGGCGGTCTACTATTTACGTGCTCTGGGGGAAACGGGAAGCCTGGAGCAGTTGATTCAAGAATTGGAGCGGTTTGAGCAGCGATCGCCCCGACGCACCGATCCCGTGACGCTAAATTTGGTGAGAATGTTTGCCTTGGCGTTTGGCGGTCAGCCAGAACAGGTGCAGCAGGTCTTTGATGACGCTCTGGCAACGCATCCGCCTAATATTCGTGAGTTTTGGCTAGCGACGGCTGAGTGGGCCGCAGGAAACGAGTCTGAGGCAAGGAAGCGACTGCTGGCACTGGGCGATCGCAGCGATGCGGTTTTAAGGAATGCGATCGCCTGGAGATTGTCCCATCCCCCTGCTGATCCTGAACGGGCGCTGAGTCAGCTTTCAAAGCAAATTCTTTCGCGCCTTGCAACGGACATTCAGCAAGAGTCGAGGTATGGCAGCACGGCATTTCTTAAAAACAAAGCCTATGCAACTTACGCTTTAATTGCAGCAAACGTTGCCGTCTTTGCAGTGGAAATTTGGCAGGGCGGCAGCGAAGATTTGGAGACGCTATATCAACTGGGTGCGTTAGTGCCAGCGGTTGTCTTTGCTGGGGAGTGGTGGCGATTGCTCAGCGCTACTTTCCTGCACTACGGCGTTGCCCATCTGCTGATGAATATGGTCGGGCTATATTTTCTCGGCACGATCGCAGAAGCTTCCCTGGGCAGCAAAAAATTTCTGCTGGCTTACTTCTTCAGCGGTGTAGGTTCGATGTTAGTCGTCTCGCTCATAGCGATTAGGCTAGGCTCCTCCAATCAAATTGTCGTCGGCGCATCAGGGGCAATTATGGGGTTGCTGGGGGCGATCGGGGCAATTTTGCTGCAAGGCTGGTATCGAGAAAAAGCTAGAGTCGCGGCAAAACGTCTGCGAACCGTTTTGTTTATCATTGGGCTACAGATTGTGTTTGACCTGGCAACCCCGCAGGTAAGCTTTGTCGGGCACATTTCGGGATTAGTGCTGGGGTTTCTAGTGGGTAGTCTTCTGGCGATCGCCCCTCCTGAAACAAAATCCAGCGTAGAGCCGTTGTGAGCAAAAAAGTGGTAAGTCATGCCTGAACCTCAGTGGCAAGTCCAACCCGTTGCCGAATTGCCGACTGCCTTTGTGCAAGCGGTCAATCAGTGTGCCGCTGGGCTATCAGGATATGCGGCTCAACTGCTCTGGCAGCGTGGCATTCAAGACCCCAAGCAGGTAGCAGGGTTTGTTAACCCTGACCTACATCAGCCAACCAGCCCCTTTGAGTTTGGGCAGGAAATGCATCGGGCAGTTGAGCGGCTGCGACAGGCTTACGAGCAGGGAGAGGCGATCGCCATCTGGGGAGACTTTGACGCAGACGGCATCACCGCCACCGCTGTACTGTGGGATGGCTTGGGGCAATTCTTTCCGCAAGATAAACAGCTTACCTACTTCATTCCCAATCGCCTCACCGAGTCTCACGGCTTATCGATTCACGGAATTGACGCTCTGGCAGCGCAAAACTGCCACCTGATCGTTACCTGCGACACGGGCAGCACCAACCTCCCCGAGCTCGAACACGCCAAAAGCCTGGGAATCGATGTGATTGTCACCGATCACCATACTTTGCCGAGCGATCGCCCCCCTGTTACGGCCATCATCAATCCCCGCTATTTTCCCCCAGAGCATTCCCTGGCGCACCTCTCCGGCGTAGCGGTTGGCTATAAGCTGATCGAGGCACTTTATCAGACGCTACCCGCCCCCGATCGCCCATTGGAAGGATTGTTAGATTTGGTGGCGATCGGACTGATTGCCGATTTGGTTCAATTAACGGGAGACTGTCGCTATCTGGCGCAACGCGGCATTGAGCAGCTTCAGAAGAACACTCAAGGGACTCCGGCTCGTCCTGGAATTGCCCGACTGCTAGAACTCTGTAAGCGCAGTGGCGATCGCCCCACTGACATTTCCTTTGGCATTGGCCCGCGCATTAACGCCATCAGCCGGATTCACGGAGATGCTCGCTTTGGGGTCGAGTTGCTCACCAGTCAAGATGCAGAACGCTGTCGCTATCTGGCAGAAGAAACCGAGCTAGCCAACGCCCGCCGCAAAGCCTTGCAAAAAGACGTAATGCAGCAGGTGACTGCCCGTTTAGCTCAGGTTGACCTGTCTACGACTAGCGTGATTGTGCTGGCTGATCCCCAGTGGCCAGTTGGTGTGCTGGGGCTAGTGGCAGGTCAAGTTGCTCAAACCTACGGTCGCCCTACAATCCTTTTAACGACTGAATTGGCTGTAGAAACAGGTGTATTAGAAGGGGCGATCGCACGGGGATCAGCCCGCTCCGTCAATCAAATCGACCTGTACCAGTTGGTTAAGAAACAGTCGCATCTGCTGACCAGTTTCGGTGGACATCCCTACGCAGCCGGGTTAAGCCTACCCGCTCAAAATCTTCCCCTGTTTACCGAAGCGATTAACCGCCAGTTTCGGCAGCAGTTTGGCAGTGAACCCATTTCTAGTGTGATTCGGGCTGACCTGACCCTAACCGTCGCGGAACTGGGCAAAGACCTGTTTCGAGAACTCAAACTGCTAGAGCCTTACGGCATGGGAAATCCAATTCCCAGGCTGCTGCTGCAAAACTGCTGGTTTAGGAATGTCAGAAACCAAAACATCAAGGACTGGAAAGGGCGCAAAATTCGCTATATCAAAACTGAGTTTGACATTTGTGATGATTCATCCAGTCAAGGCTTTCCAGGAATTTGGTGGGAGCATTACCGGGATGAAATTCCGCTGGGGCGGTGTGATGCGATCGCCGAACTAGACTACAACACCTACAAAAAGCAGTACGAGATCCGCCTGATTGCCCTTCGCCCTCAGACTGCCGACAGCCCGATTAGTACTACCACTCCAGCAAACTGGATTTTGGACTGGCGACAGGGAGAAATTTTGCAAGGGTTAGAACCAGAAGATGATCCGCTACAAATGGCGCACTGCCCCAGCAGTTGGGCTGAAATGCAGTCCTGGTTTCGCAGAGCGCTACAGGAAAACCGCAAGCTGGCGATCGCCTACTCTCTTCCCAGCCAAAACTCGCCCTCCCAAATCTGGCAGCAACTGGTTGGAATTGCCAAATACCTCAGCCGCACCGGACAAACCGCTACCCGAAAGCAGCTTCATGAGAAACTGGGGATTGGCGATCGCAGCCTTCAGCTTGGGTTTAAATGCCTGAAAGTCCTGGGATTTGAGGTGACTTCCTCGGAGCAAGGTTTCTGGATTGGTTGGCAGGGGGTAAAAGGGGCGATCGCCTCCGATCAACAAATGACCGAAGTAACCGCCCAATTTCTTTTAGCCATTCAGGAAGAGCAATTTCGCCAGCAGTATTTCTATGAAATTCCCCTTTCTGTGATTTGCTCAGTCGCCCAGCAAACCGAGCGTAACCATTAGTACAATATGCAAGCACCCTGGAACCCTGGATTTCCTATGGAGCAGGCATCTTGCCTGCTTGATCTGGACGGGCAAGATGCCCATCCCACAGGAGGTTTGAAGAAGCTGCACATCCAGCGTCAGTCTCAGGCTGTATAGCTGTAGCTTGTGATCGCATCCAGCGTCATTTGCAGTTCGTCAGCGGCAATCCGCAGGTCATCCCGATTGCGGAACTTGTCTAGCCGATGCAGCACATTACCACCCGCAAATACGATGACGGTTGGTAGATTTGTCAGTCGATAGGCATTCGCTAGCTTTAAGTTCTCATCTGCATTAATGCTGACTAATTTAATCTCAGCACCACATTCGGCTTGACATTTAATCAGCATCGGATTGATCAAGCGACACAGACCGCACCAGGGGGCCCAAAAATTGACTAAAACAGGAGTCGAGGCAGTTAAAACTTCTTCCTTAAATGTTTTTTCACTAACCGCTAGCACCATGATCCCTCTAAATTTCTTGTTTAAAGTCTGCTTTGGGATCATGCTACCAGCCTATGCTCCCTGTGGCACGGATCAAAATTGGATGTGCCCACCAAAGTAACAGCACAAAAGCCGTTACACCCACGTATGCAGGACGCAAAAACTCTTTAATATCAAGGGTTTGCCGTCCTTGAAAAATCGCCAGAAACGGGATGATCGAAGTTCGAGATTTTAAGGTTTCAAAAGACTCGCCATAGCGGGCTTGCAGACGGCGATCGCCATGCCACACGCCAAACAAATGATGCAGGATCAGCCCAACCGAAGTAACCACCATAAATGTCGTTCCCAGCCAGAGCGCATGGGCAACACACCAGATTATCTGCCCGACCATCTGAGGGTGACGAGTAATCCGAATGATCCCCGTTTCAAACAGATGCACCTGAGGCTTTTGAACTGCCGCAATTTCTAACAGATTAAACGTGGCTGGATAGAGGAAAACAAAGGAAACTGCCGAGAGCGCCCACACCGCAGTTTCTACACCAGGAATGCCCTGCAACTGCCAAAGCTGCAACCCGTCGTAGCGGTGATTAATGAAGTAGATGATCAAAATCGTCGCCAGGGGCAAACTCACCAGCGCAAAAAGAATCCGGTAGAGCCTCGCGCCAACCAGCTTCTCAGCACGGGGACGCAACGCCGCCAGACCGCTGTGGGCGATCGCAAACCCAAACAATAGACCCAACATCACAAAATGACTGGGCGTTAGCCATTCATCAGACATAGCAACTAACAGACCCCTAGCAGCAATTAAGACTGCTATTACTCTAAAACAATAAATCGATGTCTAGCTGCATCAGATCAACGGTGTAGAGGTTGCCCCTCTCTCCGTCCCAGGTAGCGATGAGCAAATTGCTTTGATTAAATGGGGCGATCGCCGTAATGTGATCTGGGCCATCAATCCGACTAATTTGCTGACCTTCACGGTCTAGAAGCACGATTTGCCCTTCGTTATCTGCCAGAATATAGCCCCAACGGGTAGCTAGCAAAAGCTCAGGCACAATTTCAATTCCGAGCCGCGCAATTCTGAAGGGTTTCAGGTCAATCAGCAGTATGGACTGAGGATTTTGTGAATCAGTTGCTAGCAGTTGATAAGGAACAGCCGTCGGAATCACTTGCCCAATTGGGACAGGCAAAACTAGAGAACCGAGGCGATCGCCCCGTCGAGTAAATCCTTCAATCAAAGTTGCCGAATAGTTCTGTTCTGACTTCGTAGACGGCAACGCCGAGCGAGATAGCAAACCAGAAGCAACCGCAACATGACGAGAATCCAGCGCAATTAATTTAATACTAGACGGATGCCCTTCAAGAGCTAACTTGATTGGCTGCGTAGACAGCTTAAATCTAGAATTCACTTCTGAAAAGTGCCAAAACTCTAAAAGATTGAACTCAGCACTAGCAGAAATGGTCAGAGTCGCCAACCAATTTCCCTTCGCAGTGACGACAAAATCCTGGTCTGGTCGTGTCACTAACTGCGGAGCAGGATGAGCCGCCTGATTAAACAAAGGCAAGAAATAAACGGCTTCAAACGTGACTGCAAAACAGCCCTGAGAACACAGCCATAAATTTTGCACGGGTGAAGGCAAAACCGTGTGCCAGGTCTGGCGCAAATTACCCGCTCCGGTCAGCGTGTCGGCAGGAAGCAGTTGATGAGCAACCTGAGTGCCCGTTGTCCAACAAAGGTTAGCCAGTGGGATGGAGTGTGATCGCTGCAACGGCGTATTCACCTGGGGAGCCAGTGTCAGATGGGCGATCGCGTGTGGCAGCGGCTCACACTGCTGATAGCGAAACTCGCAAACGGGAGCAGGTCTTTTAGGTTGCAGCAATGGCACGTTTGCCTGAGATTCCAGCAAAGAGCCAAACCCTTGCTCTACCGCAACAATTTGCAAGGCAGACAGCATCTCAGCCGCAGAACGAAATCGTCGAGCCGAAAGCTTTTGTAGCGAAGTAATCAAAATCGGCTGCCACGCCGGAGGAATCGAGTCAGGCAACTTTAACGGATGATTCAAATGTGCTGACATTAGCTCCGCTGGCGTACCCGAAAATGGGCGATGTCCAGTGATCAGTTCAAACAGCAAAATGCCTACTGAATAAAGATCCGAAGCAGGCGAATATTGCCCATAGAAGCGCTCTGGAGCCATGTAAGCAGGTGAACCCGTGTTCCCCGTTCCTCGCTCAACCAATTCTTGATTCAGCCGAGCAATGCCAAAGTCAGAAATTCGTGCCGTCCAGCCTGATGGCTGCAAATTCAGCAAAATATTCTCTGGCTTAATGTCACAGTGAACAATGTTACGACTATGGGCATGGTCTAACCCTGCCAAAATGTCAGCCACTAGCTTCAGACTTTGAGGCAAATTTAAGAAACTATCCCCAGACATCAGGTTGCGAAGAGTGCCACCCTCACAGTAGTCCATTACCAGGTAGCGCCCGGTACGAGTATGTTCCAACGCTTGGCAGGTGACAATATTCTCGTGCTGCAAGCTCAGCAAAAACCGCAGTTCACGCAAAAACTTGTGCGTTGGAAATCGCTGATGCTCAAGATTCTTCAGCGCCAACAGACGACCCGTTTGCCGATGCACCGCGCAAAAAACGCGACCAAATTGCCCTTGCCCCACCAATCCGAGGAGCCGATACTTCGATTGCTTTAACTCACTTCCAAGTTGGCTGGGCACGACGACGACAAACTTCTATCGCTTAATCTATAGAACCTAACAGAATTATTAGAAACTTAGTCTAAATAGCCGCTGAGTCTAAGTTGACCCACAACCCAGTGGACTTGATGGATGCAGATTTGGCTCAACTGGAAATTTGCCGCATTATAGCTTCGTGATCCAGATTTGTAACCAGAGTTTCCGCAGGCTCTAGGCGCTTGGTCAAGCCAATCACAAATCGATTACAGTCAGATCCAAGAGATTCACAGGTTGTTTGGACGCAATGCAATTCTCGTCCTGTCAGTTGACTGAAGAAGGCACTTAAAATTCCGGTTTCCAGGAAGCAACTGGGTTGTTTACCTTGAGGAGCCAGTTTAGCAAACGGAGAATTCCAAATTTTAATGACTAAAAAACCGCGATGCTGGTAGGTTTGGTCAAGCTCAATTTTGCCCCAGCCGTGAGTGATCCAGCATTGCTGCAAGGCTTGGAGAAAGTCAACCATTGGCATATTAGCAGGTGAGATGCTGTAGTAGTCTGTCAGTTGCTCACAAAAACGAACGTAGAAATTTTTGCCCCACCAGCGACCGCAGTTAAATAACACCAAGCGCGATGCTTGCCCTGTTTCCTTATCTAGTCCAGCGTAGATGCCTTGAATTAGGGTCTCAGGGACAGCAAGCAGGCGATCGCCCTGACGGTTTTCCAGCAAGCCCAACTCCAGATCACCCCGCACATAGGCATCAGTTGCGAAGTAATTGCTAGGAATACGGTTATTTGTAAGTAAGTCAGCAACGGAAATCATGTTTTCTGGGGGTGGAGAGTGAAATGACAAATAACAGAATCTAATGCCTGGTGTCGGCGATTGCGGGTTGCTGTAGAGCATTTTGGGCTAGCAGCAGCATGGAACCCAGTAGGGCTAGATGTCTGGGGTTGAGGGCTTGCTTGAGGCGCTGATTGAGGAGTCGATATAGTACTGCATCAATGGAACGGGTGTCGTAGACCTGAATAGTTTGGCTCAGCCAGCCTAATAACCTCTCTTGGACAAAGGCTTCATCGTTGAGCAGCATTCCCATCGCACAATAGCGCAACATTAGCAGCGCATTTTTAATGCTGCGTTCGAGCATTTCAATGTTTGCTTGAGGCAGTTCTAGCTGAAGCTGGTCTGCAACCGACTGCATAATCTTGAGTTCGCGATCGCGCAGGCTGCGATAGGCTTCCAGCCGCTGAGGGAGGGAATCTACGTATTCACCCAGGAGGCTCAGTTCCTCTGGCTTGAGGTAGCGATTTTCTGCTTCGTCGAAGATGGTTTCGAGTTGTGGGTGCATGGGGGGAGGGAGAAGAGTCAGGGATGACAGATGAGAGGGGATTGGAGGTGAATGGCTAGGGTTGGGAATGAGGATTTAGAAGAGGTCAGAGAAGTCTTCCAGGGTGAAGTCTTCGGTGGAGGGTGTGGTAGAGGCGGTTAGGGAGGGCGTAGTGGCGATCGCGCTGCCATCCCAGGCGATCGCGCCGAAAAATTGAGTGACAGTTAGAGTCAAGCTGAGTGAGGCATCACTGCCCTGGAGAGCAGTAAGCTTGAGTTCCTGTACTTCTGGAGAATGTCCTTCCCAGTTGAAGGCGGTAAAAAACTGATGGACAGTTTGCTGTAACCAGGAATCTTGGGTTGGTGTGGAGCCATTCATCCCATTCATCTTCCCGTTGGTATGGGCCAGGGTTGGGCTGCTCATCTCAACAGTTCTCCACCCCGCAAGCGTTTTTCAATGTCTCTAGCGGTTGCGCCTTCATTGAGCCAGAAGGAGGCTGCATCAATCCGATCTTGGCTGCCCAAAAGGAATTTACAGTAGGTTTCGCCCATTGAGTAACACTGGATTTCGATGCAGCCAAGCTGTTTTTTGACCAACTCGGTGAAGAAGCCTGCAAACAGTCCAGCGTAGATGTGGCAAACAGGCTTGCCTACATCGCCCAACGTCCGAGCAACGGCGGAGTCGAAGATATTGATGAACATAAAGCCCTGTTTGCGATCGCCCATGTCTACTTCCCACCGCCCCCAACCTTGAGAGGTGAAGGGCCACCACCAGGTTTCTAGGAGAAACAGCAGATTGGTTTGGCGAACGCTGCGGTCGTATTCTTTCTCAAACCACTTTTCAAAGGAAAAAGCGTCTTTTTGTCCCCATTCACAGCCGATGGTGTACATCGTGGCGGCAGAAGCGTCGCCTACTTCTTCTTCTAGACCTTCGACCAAGCCAATGATGAAGTCTTCGGTGGTGAAGATGTTTTGGCTACCGTTCCAGTCTGTAATCGTGCCTTTGTCAGGATCAAACTGAAAGAAATCACGAAATCCATAGTGATTGTGCTTCTTGGGGTTCCTCGATTTAGCTGGAACTTGAGAATTGGAGGGGGTTGCAGTCACCATAAGAGTTCTTTTGACTGGGTTGAATATCAGTAAAAGCTTGAGTAACCCAGGCAACAGACGCAATTTCTACAGGAAAATCCGTTGACATTGACAGGGCAATTTTACGGATTCGTTTACCTGGAGTTACTCTTGTCTTCAATATTCCCCTGATTCAGTCGATCTAACGGACATTTATCCGTAGATTTTTGTGAACCTCAGTTGCTACGGTTAATTTTTTACGAGGCATTCACGAGTTGCAGGCTGTTAACGTGGGCAACGAAGTTAGAAAGGATTTGCAGCCCGGTGGTTGAGGATTTTTCGGGGTGAAACTGAGTTGCCATTAAATTTTGGCGGGCGATCGCCGCTGTAACCGTTTGACTACCATGTGTAATCGTTGCTGCGGTGATTTCAGGATCAGTTGGGTCAGCGTAATAAGAGTGAACAAAATATGCCCAGGGGTCAGCCAGAAGCTGTTGCCACAACGGTAGAGTAGGCTGGGTGAATTGAAGCTGATTCCAGCCCATGTGAGGAATAGTGATACCGGGTTCTGGACGAAAGCGGCGCACGGTTCCCGCAATGATTCCCAGTCCTGGTTCGTCACCTTCTTCGCTGTTTTCTAGAAGAATCTGTAAGCCCAAACAGATTCCCAGGAAGGGTTTGCCGCTGGCGACGATGTGTTTGATGGGTTGAATCAAGTCGCGCGATCGCAAATGCCGAATTGCTGGGTCAAATGCGCCTACTCCAGGCAAAACTACCGCATCGGCTCGTTCTAGCTCCTGAGCAGAGTCGGTAATTTTTGGAGTAGCGCCTGCTTTCTCTAAGCCTTTGCAAGCAGAGTGCAGATTTCCCATGTCGTAATCGACAACGGCAACAACAGTCATTTCCTGCTCCTGGAAGTGATGGCTTTCTCTATCCTACTCGTTAAGTCCAAGATCTTCTAAATAGGGATTCATTCCCGGAAATGGAGAAGGCATAACGATACCTCGAATTGACTAATGGTAGAAGTACGGCTCAGATAGATATATTCTTATGGTAAGGCTTGCGCTTTTAGTCTTTGTTAAATTCTGTGACTCAAATCTTACTCACTTCTTTTACAACCTGGAAAGCACATCAGCGATCGAATGCATCGGATGATTTGCTGATAGAAATCCAGAAGAATTCTTCATCAGATCTGGTTTTTTTGAGGCAGCTTCCGGTTGATTTTCGATTGGCACCAGAGCAGGCGATCGCCCACATTAACAAACTTCAACCAGATGCAATCATTCTGTGCGGTATGGCGGAGTCTCGTCAGAAGTTGACTGTGGAATCGAGGGCGATCGCAGGAGAAACGATCTTTCATACAAAAGTTGATCTGGAGAAACTCGTTAAAGGACTGGAGTTTACTGAAATCAGCCAGGACGCAGGACAATTTGTTTGCGAAGCATTGTATTTTGCGACACTAAAACATTTACAGGAGGCTAGTTCAGACTGCCTCTGTATGTTTGTGCATGTCCCTATTTTGACTCCAGCAAATTCTCAATTAGTCACTCAAGATTTTCAGGCAATGATTGAGTCTGTTCGTGGTGAAGTTTGTCAGGCAAAGGCAAAGGCTGACATACTAAAAACACCATAGGTGAAACTAGAGTGAAGCTGGGTCGCTTTTGCTTCTGTGCCACCTGCTCCCATTGCAACAAACAGCGGCAAAAAATGCTCTTCGCTGGGATGATTTTGGGCAGCATGAGGAGCGTGGCGATAGTCTAACAGGTCGTCAACACGCTGGTGAGTCACGGACTCCGTTAGCCATTGGTCAAACTGAGTCACCCAGTCCGGTGGAGATGCCTCGAATGGGTAAGTGCCAAACATCCGTAGGTTGTGTGTTGCGCCACCGCTGCCCACGATCAACACGCCAGACTGACGCAACGGTGCCAGAGCTTGCCCAATACGGAGATGATGGGCTGTACCCAAGTGCGGCTGAAGCGAAAGCTGCGTTACCGGGATGTCTGCATCAGGATACATCAACATTAGCGGTGTCCAGGCACCATGATCTAAGCCATGCTGGGAGTTGATTTCACTGTCGAATCCGGCTTGGTCTAGCAATTTATTTACCTGTGCAGCCAGTTCAGGCGCACCGGGAGCCGGATACTTGAGCCGATTCAGCTTGGGGGAAAAGCCATAAAAATCGTAAATGGTTTCGGGCTGGGTTGCTGCGCTGACGGTAGGGCGGCGAGACAGCCAGTGTGCGGAGATGCAGAGAATGGCTTTGGGTTGCCCCAGGTTAGAGCCAAGCTGTTTCAAGAAATCCGTTACAGGTGCAGATTGCAGCGGCAATTCTGGAGAACCGTGTGAGATGAAGACGCTAGGGAAGGTTGACATAGGGTGGTAGGGATGAGGGATGAGGGATGAAGTCGAACCTTGCTGGTCGAGGCTTTGTTACGGGTTGCCTAGTCTAAATACTCTTCGTATTGCCATTTGTATTGCCATAAACTCATGCCTCCAAATGGCTACTGCGGAGATAAGGTTTGTTTGATTTCTTATTGTACTAACTCTTACAATTTATTTCTACCACAGGTGGGGTGTAGGGTGTTCCTTCTCTCTGTCAAGGTGATTAGGATGTGAGAGAGTAACGCAAAGAAGCAATCATGCAAACGGTGAAGTTAGTGTCGGGTGCGGTGATGCCTGTGCTGGGGCAGGGCACCTGGCGAATGGGGGAGAGCAGTGGGCGACGCAGAGAAGAGTTGAAGGCTTTGCGGTTTGGCATTGACCTGGGGATGAGGCTGATCGATACCGCTGAGATGTATGGAGAAGGCGGTGCCGAGGAAATTGTGGGAGAGGCGATCGCCCCCAACCGCGACCAAATCTTCCTGGTCAGCAAAGTTTATCCCCACAACGCTACCCGTCGGGGCACGATCGCCGCCTGTGAACGCAGTCTGAAGCGACTGAAGACCGATCGCCTTGATCTATACCTGCTGCACTGGCGCGGCTCAACGCCTTTGGCTGAGACGATTGAAGCCTTTCAAGACTTGCGGCAGGCAGGAAAGGTCCGCGATTTTGGCGTGAGCAATTTTGACCGCAATGACATGGAAGAAGCCCGCGACCTGGATCAGGGGCTAACCACGACAAACCAGGTGCTTTACAACTTGAGTCGTCGCGGCATTGAGTGGGATTTGCTGCCCTGGTGCCGTGAGCAAAATGTGGCGGTGATGGCTTATTCTCCATTAGAGCAGGGGCGAATGTTGAGCAATTCGTCGCTAAAAACGATTGCAGCGCGGCACAAGGCTTCTACGGCTCAGGTGGCGATCGCTGGTTATTGCAGCAAGGGGTTGTGGTGATTCCTAAGTCGAGCAATTGCGATCGCATCCAGGAAAATTATACGGCGCTTGACCTGAAGCTGACTGACGCTGATTTGACGGAACTGAATCAGGTTTTTCCACCACCTAAACAGTCCAAACCGCTTGAAGTTCTCTAAACTGCCCCTTGCAAATTTGGCAAAATAGTACAAAATTACTAATATCAAGGCTGATTTGAACCAGGCGCTCCAGGTAGGTTGGGGTGCAAGGCCTAGTGCCTGCATGGGTTACGCTATCGCTAACCCATCCTACGCGGGCTTGCTCAGTTGAGTAGAGAGAACTTATGAGTACCATTGCCAGACGACCCTCGGTGGTTGAGTTAAGTCAACGCATTCTGGATATGGCGAAAACTGGTGTTTACCGGGAGTCGGTGTTTGAAGCGCTGTACCCTGTTGCGACTAAGAAGCAGATTCGAGAGGCGATCGCCCATGCCAAAAAGTTTGGGTTGCATTCGGTTGCCAGTTTGCGAGACGAGGAGTTAGGCACTTATTACGAAGTTGATCTGGTCAAGCTGCGATCGCTAGAACACACGATTCTCTCTTCTGTTCCAGCCAGCAAATCAACAGAGTTAACGAAACAAACGACGGATGCGATTGTCACCATTCGGCTGATGTTGACAGCGGCGAAAGGAGCGGCGATCGCCCTCACCCTGATTGGATTTGCCTACCTGCTTACAGGCAAGCAGCAAGCCAGTTTTGGGCTATTTAGCAGTGCCGCCAGTGCAGCGGGGCTGTGGATGCTGCAAAAAGCGTTTGCCAAAAAAGTAGACAGTCAGAGTTAAGTTGCAGTTTGTTGACCCGTCATCATAAAACGCCACAAAAGCGATCGCAGTGTGTAGCGTGGAATTGTTCCCGCGTGAGGTGCAGCTATGGCGCAACTGAGTCAACGTCGTCCTCAAAACGTGAGTGGCGATTTCTACGTCGATCGCTCCTGCATTGACTGTGATACCTGCCGCTGGATGGCTCCAGAGGTCTTTCATGAAGCTGGAGATCAGTCTGCTGTTCACCATCAGCCGACGAACGAGGCAGAACGACTGCGGGCAATGCAGGCACTACTGGCTTGCCCAACCGCTTCGATTGGCACGGTAGAAAAACCGACTGACATTAAGCAGGCTCAGGCAAGTTTCCCGATTTTGGTCGAAGATTCGGTCTATCACTGCGGCTATCATGCCGAGAATTCCTTTGGCGCTGCCAGTTACTTTATTCAAAGACCAGAAGGAAACGTGCTGGTTGATTCGCCCCGCTTTGCCCCGCCCTTAGTGAAACGGCTAGAGCAACTGGGCGGAATTCGTTACCTTTATTTGACACATCAGGATGATGTCGCCGATCATCAGAAGTTTCACGATCATTTTGGCTGCGATCGCATTCTCCACAAGGACGACATTAACCGGGGCACACAGTCGGTCGAGATTCAGCTATCTGGCACGGAACCCACACCGCTCACCGCTGATTTGCTGATTATCCCTGTTCCCGGCCATACCAAAGGGCACACGGTTTTGCTGTACGATAACAAGTTTTTGTTTACAGGCGATCACCTTGCCTGGTCAAACGAGCTAAACCACCTCTACGCCTTTCGCCGCGCCTGCTGGTATTCCTGGACAGAGTTAATCCGCTCAATGGAAAAGCTGGCAAACTACTCCTTTGAATGGGTATTGCCTGGTCATGGTCGCCGCTTGCATGGCGATCGCAAAATTATGCATCAGCAAATGCAGCAGTGTCTTGAATGGATGAAGGATGAGGGATGAGGGATGAGGGATGAAAGGCTGCTTCATTCCTCATCCCTTTAAAGGTGCGGTAACTTCGACTCTTCAAGCCAGAAAATCAAGACTAGTATTGAAATGTGGCGATCGCCAGATAACCATCACTTTTGGGAAAAATCGGATGCAAGACACACCAAACGCCTTTGATACAGACAAACGAAAGCTACTGTCAGCCCTTAGTCACGGCTCAATTTTTCTGAGTTCTTTGATTGCTTCTGTGGGCATCCCGATCGCAATTCTGTTTATCTCAGAAGATCCGGTGGTTAAAGAGAATGCGAAGGAAGCGATTAATTTTCACTTTAACGTGTGGCTGTATGGCGCAATCTTTGGTTTTCTGTGCATTTTCCTAATTGGCTATCCGCTACTGCTGATTCTGTTCATTGTGCATTGGACAATGCCTGTTTTGGCGATTATGCACAGTTTGCGTGAGCCTTCACAGCCCTATCGCTATCCGTTCATTTTCCGCCTGTTTTAGGTGGCGAGGACGGAGAACCAGGGCACGCATTCTGTTAAAAAGTTTTGGTTTACGGATGTACCTGCATAGTTATAGGACAGAAAAAGGAGGTGTGGGCATAACCCTACCTCCTTTTTCTGTCTTACAGCAGTTTTCACCTGCATAAGACACAAATCCCTGTAGGGGCGATCGCCCGTTTGCCCCTACCTGTGGCTTATGCATTTGCAAGACGCTGTGAATCCACTTTTCTGTCTTAAAAACCAGTGGTAAAGTTCGTTCTTACTGAGATATAGCTGTAGTCAGCTAGGTTAGGACATGGACATTTGGTGGCGCGGCTCCGCCGCGCCACCAAATGTCCTAATCAATATGGCTACCGCTATACTAAACCTGCAATCCGGAAGTGGCAGAGCGACAATTATTATGTTTAGCTCGACTGTGTTTGCCAAAGTCAACATTCTCGCCCCGACTACACTCGATTGCCGCGCCCTGATTATTGTTGAAACTTCATTGGAGATCGCCGAAACTCAGCAGTCCTAGAGAGCCAATTGTGGTCAGCGAATGGGATAATTACTGGAGGAAGCAGCATGGATAACCTAAAGGTTGTAATTATTGGCGCTGGCATGGGTGGGCTAACAACGGCGATCGCCATGCGTCAGGCGGGCTATGAGGTAGAAATTTACGATCGCGTCAGTCAACTTCGCCCTGCCGGAGCCGGAATTTCGCTCTGGTCGAATGGCGTAAAGGTGCTAAATCGTCTGGGTTTAAGCAAAGAAATTGCGGCAATCGGTGGACAGATGGATCGCGTCACCTACTATAGCCAAATGGGTGAAAAACTCACCGACTTTAGCCTACAGCCCCTAGTTGATTGCGTGGGGCAACGCCCCTATCCGGTTGCGCGTACCGATTTGCAGAGTATGTTGCTGGATGCCTTTGGCGCAGAAAACGTCCAGCTTAATTCAAAATGTGTTGCGGTTGAGCAAGATGCAGATAGCGTCACCGCCATTTTTGAGGATGGACGTAAAGCCACTGGAGATGTGCTGGTTGCGGCGGATGGCACGCATTCAATTACCCGCAGCTACGTGTTAGGTCATGTCGTTGAGCGGCGTTATGTGGGTTATGTAAACTGGAATGGGCTGGTCGCCGCTAGCGAAGATCTTGCACCTAAAGATAGCTGGGTGATTTACGTGGGTGAACATAAGCGAGCCTCAATGATGCCTGTGGGGGGCGATCGCTTTTACTTCTTCTTTGATGTACCGCTGCCCAAAGGCACCGTCAGCAGCCCTGAAACCTACCGCGAAGAGCTGGGCAGTTTTTTCAAAGGGTGGGCAGACCCAGTACAAACTCTCATTCAGCGGCTCGATCCGGCTAAGACCAACCGGGTAGAAATTCATGATATTGAACCGCTAACGACGCTGGTGCGCGATCGCGTTACCCTATTAGGCGATGCGGCCCATAGCATGGCTCCTGACTTGGGGCAGGGGGGCTGTCAGGCGATCGAAGATGCTCTCGTGTTGGCGACTTGTCTACAGACCACTAACATCAGCGTTGTAGATGCTTTAAAGCGATATGAGTCGGCTCGGTGCGATCGCGTCGCCGATGTGATTGACCGTGCCCGCAAGCGATCGAACATGACGCACGGCAAAGACCCTGAAAAAACACAGCAGTGGTACAAAGAACTGAAATACGAAGACGGCACAGATATTCTAAATGCCATCTCAAGCACTATCCTGGCAGGGCCACTGCATTAATCATCTCCTATGGGAAAACTCACTACTCATGTTTTAGATACGGCTCACGGTTGTCCGGCTGCTGGCGTAACAGTAGAACTGTGGTTCTTGGGTGCGACGGGACAAAAGATTCTACTCAAAACAGTGACGACCAATGCCGATGGGCGCACAGATTCACCCTTGTTAGCCGAGGGAGAACTCATCCCTGGACAATACGAACTGGTGTTTACCGTCGGCGCATATTTTGAGCAAAAGATAGATTTATTGCCTAACCCGCCTTTTCTCGATCGGATTCCGCTCCAGTTTGGCATTGCTGACCCAACCAGCCACTATCATGTGCCGCTGCTGGTGTCGCCCTGGTCATACAGCACCTATCGGGGCAGTTAAGGAGAATGATGCTTTACTCCCTTGAGCAACTTAACTGCATGAGTCAGGAAGAGTTTGTTGATGCATTAGGAGTCGTGTTTGAAGAGACTCCGGCGATCGCCCGTCGAGTTTATCATCAGCGTCCCTTTGCTAGCGTGATAGAACTGCATCAGCAAATGGTTGCCGTTGTCAAGCAGATGAGTTCGGCAGAACAACTGGCTCTGATTTGTGCCCATCCCGACCTGGGCAGCAAGACCAAAATGGCAGAAGCTTCTGTGCAGGAACAGGCGGATGTTGGGTTAGACCAACTTACCGCTTCAGAGTTTGAGCGATTTCAAATTCTAAATTCTGCGTACAAAGCAAAGTTTGGGTTTCCTTTTATCATTGCCGTCAAAAACCAAACAAAGGACAGCATTTTAGAGTCATTCGCTCGTCGCCTCAACAACACCGCTGAAATAGAAGTCACTCAATCGCTCACCGAAATTGCTCAAATCGCCCACTTTCGCCTGCTTAACCTGATTGACCAGCCGGAATAGCACCCCTCTCGTTGTCGCTGCCATTTTAGGTTCAATCCTGGCAATCGGTTAGCTTTGGGGAGAAACTTCTACCTCAGAATCTTCGACATCGCTTTTCATCCACACCATTGACTCACCTCACCGACTGACAGCTTCAGATGGCGCGATCGCATCTCTGAAAAAATAGCTACGTTGTGGTCAATTTGGGGCTAATTCACCTACGCTCAAAGGAGAAACACTGTTTATAGTGAAAACTCTTAGCCGCGTTGTGTATGCAAGTTAGCCCACCCCTTACTGATACGACTGCCACCGCTTCTGATGCCCGCTACACGGTTACTTTGGATGTCAGCGGAATGAAATGTGCAGGCTGTGTGAAAGCAGTCGAAAATCAGCTTGTTCAGCATCCTGGCGTGGTTTCAGCGACCGTCAACCTGGTGACGGAGAGGGCGACGGTAGCGTGTGAACCAGGGCAGGTAGATCCTGCAAGTCTGGCAGAACGGCTGACCGAAATTGGTTTTCCTGCTCAGGCTCGTGCAGTCGAAGGGACAGCGATCGCCCCTACTGAGAGTCTTCCTGACTTAGCCGAACAGCAGCGATTGGCAACACGGCAGTATTTTCAGCGGCTGGCGATCGCCGCAACCTTGCTGCTGCTCTCTACCATCGGGCACCTGGATCACTTTGGCTGGGCCAAGATTCCGCTCCTCAGCAATATCTGGTTTCACTTTGGGCTGGCAACGCTGACGCTGCTCTTTCCCGGTCGCCCAATTCTGACAGATGGTTGGAAAGGGCTGCGGCACAATATTCCCAATATGAATACGCTGGTTAGCCTGGGGACTCTTACGGCTTACACGGCTAGTACAGTGGCGCTGTTTTTTCCGCAGTTGGGCTGGGAGTGTTTTTTTGATGAGCCTGTGATGCTGCTGGGCTTCATTTTGCTGGGACGAACGCTAGAGCAGCAGGCTAGAAGTCGAGCGGCGATCGCCTTTCAATCTCTACTGGCGCTCAAGCCCGCGCTAGCAAGGCTGATTAAAGATACAGGCACCCAAATGACGCAAGCGGACGCTGCATCAGAGCCATCTGCCGCGTTTGCTTTGCATCCTGAGAATAGCGTTGAAATTCCCGCTGAGCAGGTGCAGGTTGGCGCATGGCTACAGGTTTTGCCTGGAGAAAAAATTCCGGTTGATGGTGAGGTCGTAGCAGGTCAAACGACAGTCAATGAAGCGATGCTGACGGGTGAGGCGATGCCCGTATTGAAGCAACCCGGCGATGCGGTGATGGCTGGCAGCTTAAATCAGTCGGGGGCGATCGCCCTAAAAGCGACTCGGACTGGCAAAAACACAACGCTAGCGCAAATCATTGCCCTGGTTGAAGCGGCTCAAACCCGCAAAGCCCCAATTCAACGATTGGCTGATACGGTTGCCGGATACTTTACCTATGGCGTAATGGCGATCGCGCTGCTGACCTTTTTGTTCTGGTATTTTATTGGGGTTCCTCTCTGGGGTGAATCGGCCCTGGGGAGTGGGTACTGGGCGCTGGGTGGGCACAGCAGCAGAATGGCACATTCGTCAATGGCTCAGGCTGTCTGGGCTATGTCTCCGCTGCTGTTGAGCTTGAAGCTGGCGATCGCCGTTCTGGTCATTGCCTGTCCCTGCGCGTTGGGACTCGCTACGCCAACCGCAATTCTGGTCGGTTCAGGAATTGGAGCCGAGCGGGGACTGCTGATTCGAGGGGGGGATGTGCTGGAAAAGGTGCATCAGTTGCAGACCGTCGTGTTTGACAAAACTGGCACCCTGACCACCGGACATCCGAGGGTGACGGACTGCTTGCCATTGCTGGAGACGCTCTCGGAGTTGGGGCTGCTAGAGGTTGCAGCAGCGGTCGAGCGCGGCGCACGGCATCCTCTGGCTGAGGCGATTCAGCAGCAGTCCCAACAGCAAGGAGGCGCGTCTCTGCCTGCTCAAAACTTTTACACTGAACCAGGATTTGGGGTATCGGCTCAAGTGGCAGGGCAACAGGTCATCTTAGGAACTGACCGCTGGCTAACCCAGCAGTCGGTCGATATAACCGATGCGGCTCAACGGCAGGCACAAGCCTTGACAGCGGCAGGCAAAACGATTGTGTATGTGGCGATAGAGGGTAAACTGGCTGGGCTAATTGGCGTTCAAGATACGCTGCGCCCTGACGCAAAAGCAACGGTTGATCGGCTCCGGCAAATGGGCTTACGAGTGGTGCTGTTAACCGGAGATCAGCGGGCGGCGGCCGAAGCGATCGCCACTCCCCTCGGCTTGGCGGCTGAAGATGTGCTAGCAGAGGTACGGCCCGACGGAAAGGCAGCGGCGATCGCTCAAATTCAGGCAGAAGGACAATTTGTGGCGATGGTTGGAGATGGCATTAATGATGCCCCGGCTCTCGCTCAAGCAGATGTAGGAATTTCCTTGAACTCGGCTACCGATGTAGCGATTGAGGCGGCTGAGATTGTGCTGATGCGCGATCGCCTCACAGATGTTGTTGAGTCAATTCAGCTTAGCCGCGCCACCTTTAACAAGATTCGCCAAAATTTGTTTTGGGCATTTGCCTACAACACGCTGGGCATTCCGATTGCGGCGGGAGTGTTGTTGCCTTCTTTGGGAATCATTCTCAGTCCTGCTACGGCAGGCGCACTGATGGCGTTCAGTTCTGTTAGCGTCGTCACCAACTCGCTGCTGCTGCGTCGCACGACCGCATAAATCGTAACCTTGTTTAAGGAATTAACCCTAATTCGAGCGCTTAGCGGTTAGACTAATTTGAGCATCTTTGATCATCGGGGGGAGTTCGGTCGAGCAAAGACTTGAACTCTGGATAGGAAATAGATATAACTACGGTTAAACAATTTTAGGAAAACCAAAAGTTCTGCCAATCTGCGGAATCTCTGGCGCGAATTGAGTAGAGGAAATAGGCTGCGTTAGTAACCTGGTTCAGCTATGGGGGAGGAGCAACCTCCAGCTTTACAAATATCAACTTCTAATCTGGCACCTCTCCCTCTCGTTTTCTGTCCTAACTCGTTAGTCACGCTACCAATTTCTCAATGGCTTCAAAACCGCGACAAATCCATCTGCTAATCATTGAGGATGATAAAGGTCGTCAAGAATATCATCTAGACGGCTCGACTTATTCGATTGGCAGAGATCCAAGTTGTGACATCCGACTTGTCTCGCACTTTGTATCGCGTCACCATGCCACCCTTAAACGGATAGAACATGATGACGACACTTGCTCATACCAGATTTTGGATGGCAACTTTAAAGGAAAGCCAAGCTCCAATGGTATTTTTATCAACGGGCGTAGACTTCCAAAACGAGAATTGCAGCACGAAGACAAAATCGTTTTTGGGCCACAGGTCTATGCAATTTATTATCTGTTAAAGCGAGATGCAATTATGACGATTCCTCCGGGCGAGTTTGATGACATTACCTTGATCAACCCGCGCACGGCAGGTGAGCTAGAAGACGCTGCTCGTTAGCCAATCAGCCTGTTTAACACTACTTAGCTTAAACATTGGCTTGAATAGGATTTAACCGTTTAAACTGGGCTGATAGCTACAAGCAAGCGTTAAGTCACGATGAGAATCCCTTACGTTTTGCCATAGATGTCTCCTTGCAGGTCTACCGAGCTAGCAAATTCTGTGTTCCTGAACTGTATTTAGTCGCACTACCGATTTTTCAATGGCTTCAGAACCACACCAAAACCATTTACTTATCATTGAGGACGACAAAGGGCGACGAGAGTTTACCCTCGATAGCCCTGTCTACTCGATTGGTAGAGATCCCAAGTGCGATATTCGATTGGTTTCTCAGTTTGTTTCTCGCCGTCATGCCACGCTGGTACAGCTTCCACATGAGGATGGCGGCTACTATTACCGCATTGTGGACGGCAATCTCAAAGGCAAGCCCAGTGCGAATGGCTTATTGATCAATGGTCGAAAGTTTCAGGCACACGACCTGACAGACGAAGATAAGATCGTGTTCGGACCAAATGTTCATGCCATTTATTACTTGCTGAAGCGGGATGCCGTTTCGACTGTGCCACCCGATGAGTATGACATCACGCTGATTAGCCCTGGTATGGTTGGAGACCCAGAGGATCAGGGGCGCTAAAAAAACAGAAGATCAATAGTTTGAGTTCAGGCATAAATTCCTGAACTCGTTTGGGCTTCCTGGAGCAATGTGGAATAGGCTTAATGGCAGAGACTAAAGCTTGCCTGCTCTCTCACTTCAGCGTTCTGCAATTCAGTCTTCTTTGAATCCAGCACTCTTCAACTAGCATTGACGCGTCCTAACTTGCGGCACTTTCCACCAGATGCCACTGCCTGTTATTGGCGATCGCCTGATTAACCAGGTCAAACATTTGACGACAGTGATTGTTGGTTTGTAAGGGCAATTCCTCGTTTTTGACCACAAAACTCATCCGCACCTCTTCCTCAGTGGTTGGAAATCTGTCGATCAGCACTTCTACAGTCACCAACTTGGCAAAAGAGACACCACCTGGCACTTCACGCGCCATCAGATAGTCTCCTGTATCATAAATTACATCCAAATTACACGAGGTTAGGATGTCGGTCAGCAACTGCCGAAGATGATCAAAGGGAACTTCGATTGTAAATAGACTGGTGTAGCGAGCCATAGGAAACCCCGGGCGTGCAACAACGTAAACAACTCATACCGGCCTGAATTCAAGATTATAGTCAAGACTCAGACATAACAAAAGCAAAATCAAGCTTTACCCCAATATTTGCTAGATAGCTTGAAGCCACTTATAGCATACTAGCCCCTTCTCTTTGTGAATAGGGCTACAGGAAAAACAGGTGAACAAATTCGGGTCGCCATCCCTGATAGAAGGACATTTGCCTTACAGACTGTCTGACCGCTCTAGTGACAGAGTAAGGTCTGTAGAAATTTACGTCCATTGGGCTTGCTCTTCAGGCTACTAATTAATCCAATTTGCAGCAAGCTCAAAAAAAATTAGGTTCCGTCAATTAGTTAAACTACTACTTCTATATGACCTTAGCGAGAATTGTTTAAAGACGCTTCTGTCTAGTTGCTGAAGCGAATGCCTCGAATGCTAACTAATTCCAACAAGTGCTGATGATCAAATGCAAGGCAAATTAATCGTATTTGAAGGGGTGGAAGGAAGTGGAAAAACAACGCAACTGCGGCGATCGCAGACTTGGTTGCTAGCTCATTCTTTGTTCAACTGCCTGCAAACTCAGGGTTATATTTCTCACCTGCTGGTTACCCGACAACCGGGTGGTACTGAACTGGGTCAGTCTATTCGCCAACTTTTGCTAGATTCCGCCCAGTCTCCAATTCAAGCTAAGGCCGAGCTATTGCTCTATGCAGCCGATCGCGCTCAGCACGTAGAAGAGTTGCTTAAGCCACAACTTTATCAGGGAGCGCTGATTTTGTGCGATCGCTATACCGACTCCACAGTGGCTTACCAGGGCTATGGACGCGGGTTAGACCTGAATCTGATCGATCAGCTAAATCAAGTCGCCACAGGGGGCTTAGACAGCAATTTGACTCTATGGTTTGATCTAGATGTAGAGCAAGGGCTAGCGCGTACTAAACTACGAGGCAGCGCCGATCGCATCGAGCAAGACAGTCTGGCATTTCATCAGCGCGTACAGCAGGGCTTTCGTGAACTAGCCAGCGCTAACCCCAACCGGATTGTGCGGATTGATGCGAGTTGCAGTGAAGCTGAGGTGAGTGAACAAGTTCAGGTGGTGTTACAGAAGTGGTTAATGCAGTGGTATCCAGCGGTTTTGCTCCACTCGTAGGTCAGGCTCCAGCAGTGGAGCTATTGACCCGCGCAGTGACGCAAAACCGCATTGCCCCAGCCTATTTGTTTACTGGCTCACAGGGAGTTGGGCGCAGTTTAGCGGCACGATGCTTTGCCGAACTGCTGTTGTCCAATCCTCGAAAGTCCTCTGCTTCCCTGCGCCACCGCATTGATCAGGGCAACCACCCGGATTTGCTCTGGGTTGAGCCGACCTATTCACACCAGGGCAAGCTGCTGAGTCCGGCTGAGGCAGCCGAAATGGGACTGAAGCGCAAGACCCCGCCTGTGATTCGATTGGAACAGGTGCGGCAAATTGCCCAGTTTCTCGGTCGTCCGCCTTTAGAAGCGCCTCGCTCGGTAGTGGTGTTAAATCAGGCAGAAACGATGGCAGAAGCAGCGGCAAACGGCTTGCTGAAAACGCTGGAGGAGCCAGGACAGGCGACACTGATTTTGCTTTCACCCAGTGTGGATGCTCTGCTGCCGACGCTGGTGTCTCGCTGTCAGAGGATTCCGTTTTACCGTCTGAGCGAAGAAAATCTGGCTCAGGTGTTGACTCAGGCGGGACAGGCAGAAATTTTGCAGCAGCCGCAGGTGTTGGCGATCGCCCAGGGCAGTCCCGGAGAGGCGATCGCCAGTTGGCAGCAGCTTCAAGCTATTCCTTCAGAGTTGCTCGACGCAGCTACCCAGATTCCTTGTTCGGTGCGGGCAGCTTTAGAATTGGCGCGGCAAATTGACAAAGCCCTAGACACAGAAACCCAGCTTTGGCTGATTACCTACCTCCAGCATCGCTACTGGCAGGCTCAAGCCAAGCCCGGTTTATTGCAGCAGCTAGAAACAGCCCGTCGTCACCTGTTAAACAGTGTCCAGCCGCGTCTGGTCTGGGAAGTGACGCTGATGGCAATGGTAGATCTCTAATTTGCTCCTCCGAAAGATGGCCATTTCGAGTAGAAAAGCTAATCTACCGAAGTACCTGTAACCAGCCATTTGAGGAGCCGTTTTATGAAGGGATTGAAGGGCAAGAATGTTTTGGTGACGGGGGCAACATCTGGAATTGGGCAGGCGATCGCCGTTCGGTTTGCTCAGGAGGGGGCAAACGTCGCGCTTAACTACCGCAAAAGCCCAGAACATACGGAACAAACGCAAGCCATGATTGACGAGGTATGCAGTCAGGTCAAGGGCTGCGGAGTCAAGGATTTTCCGGTGCAGGGAGATGTTTCCAAAGAGGAAGACATCATCGAAATGGTAGATGAAGTGGTTGGACAGTTGGGTAGCCTCGACATTCTCATCAACAATGCCGGAATTCAAACCGAGTCGCCTTCCCACGAAATCGAGGCGGCTGACTTTGACCGAGTGCTAAATGTAAACCTGCGCGGAGCCTATTTGTGTGCCAGACAAGCCTTGAAACACTTCCTGGCAACTGAAAAACCTGGAGTGATTATCAACGTCTCCAGCGTCCACGAAATTATTCCTCGCCCCCTCTATTTGAGCTATTCAATTAGCAAAGGCGGCATGGAGAATATGACCCGTTCGTTGGCGTTGGAATATGCCGATCGCGGCATTCGGGTGAATGCGATCGCCCCTGGCGCAACGATTACTCCCATTAACGAATCCTGGGTTAATGATCCCGAAGAGAAGTCAGTTGTAGAAAGCCACATTCCGATGAAACGGGCAGGCACCGCCGCAGAAATGGCAGCGATTACGGCCTTCCTAGCGTCCGATGAAGCTGCTTATATGACGGGGCAAACGCTGTTTGTAGATGGTGGGCTGACTCTCTATGCCGATTTCCGCACCCCCTGGTCGGCATAAAAAACGCAAGGGCGATCGCCCGCCCCTGAAATAAACCAAAAGTGACAAAATTTTTAATTCCTTCCTCTATACGAACTCTACCTTCCGCGTCTATTCTGATAGCGACGGCGTTGAGGTCTGTTTAGACACTGGAAATTTGTGGGAGGGAGGATGCCTCACAGCAATCAAGAATGGCGATCGCACTGGCTTTCTAGCCTGGTGTTTGCTGGAGTATGGGCAGTATCAATTGAGCTATCTGGAACAGGTTGCCCTATCCAATTGAGTTTTGCTGAACGGGCGATCGCCCAAACGCCTCCTGATACTTCCACAAAAGCTGAATTGCCAGAAGCCCATCCACCTTCCATTCAAGCAGCAGATCAGCCAGAATCGTGGCTCCCCTCTTTGGATTGCAAATTTAATCAAGTAGGGTGTGTTAAGCAAAGCCGTAACGCACCAGAAGCTTTCAGAAGGGTGCGTTACGCCGCACTAACGCACCCTACAAAAATTGCTGATTTAACCCACGATCCTTTAGAAGAGGAGTTGGAGATCCAGATAAGCCCCAGTCAACCTACCGAAATAGCTCAAGTCTCTGAACCGCCCTCACTAGAACCGCTGCCCGAACCTGAGCCACTGCAACCCCTGCCGCCCCCCGAAGAGTTACTAGAAACGCCCCCTGCTACTTCCCCCGACGGAATTCCAGGAGAATTACCAGAAACAATTACGGTGAGCGGCTTTGAGGTAGTTGGCAGCACCGTTTTTGATGACGCAACACTGGCAGAAGCGACTGCCCCTTTCACCAATCGCCCGATTTCCTTTGCCGAATTGCTTCAGGCGCGATCGGCGGTAACGCAGCTATACATTGATGCGGGCTATGTCACCTCTGGAGCGCTGATTCCTCCTCAAACTCTGGAAGATGGAATTGTCACAATTCAAGTAATCGAGGGCAGCCTGGAAGAAATTGTCGTAACTGGAAATCGCCGCCTCAACTCCCGCTACATCCGAGAACGACTGGAACTGGCGGCTGAGCCACCGCTAAATGTGCCTCGTTTGTTAGAAGGACTGCAACTGCTGCAACTTGACCCGCTGATTGAGAATATTTCAGCAGAGCTATCGGCGGGTTTGCGTCCGGGCACTAGTTTGCTTCAGGTAGAAGTGACCGAGGCAGACACGTTTGCCGTGCAGCTATCGGCGGATAATGGGCGATCGCCACCGTTGGCAGCTTTCGCCGTCGTATCCAGGTAAGTGAGGCAAATTTGCTCGGCTTGGGCGATGGCTTGAGCATCGGCTACAGCAACACGGAAGGTAGCGATGGACTGGATGCCAGCTACACATTGCCGCTCAATCCTCGTAACGGCACGCTCAATTTTAGCTATGGCACCACATCCAGTGAAGTAATCGAAGATCCGTTTAACTTTCTCGATATTCAGTCCGAGTCGCGCTACTACGAAATTACCTATCGCCAACCGCTCATTCTCACGCCAACCGAAGAATTTGCCCTGAGCCTGACCGCCTCTCGCCGTGAAAGTGAGAGCGAATTCCTGGAAGAGCTAATTGGAGAAGCGCTTCCCTTTCCCTCTTTGGGCGCAGATGCGGAAGGACGAACGCGGGTTTCAGCCCTGCGGTTTTCCCAAGAATGGACGCGCCAGGGTAGTCGTCAGGTGTGGGCAGCGCGATCGCAATTTAGCCTGGGTCTAGATGCGCTCAACTCTACTGTTAATGAAGACAACATCCCCGACAGCCGTTTCTTTGCCTGGCGCGGGCAGGGGCAGTATGTGCGGTTGCTGGCACCCGATACGCTGCTGCTGGTGCGGGCAGACATTCAGCTTGCGGATGAAGGGGTAGTGCCGCTGGAGCAATTTGGCATCGGCGGTCAGCAAACCGTGCGAGGCTATCGTCAAGACTTTTTACTCACCGATAATGGCGCATTGCTGTCAGCCGAGGTGCGTTTGCCAATTTTAAGAGTTCGCAACATTGATGGACTGCTGCAACTGGTGCCATTTTTCGACATCGGCACGGGTTGGAATGCAGGCGAAGATCCTGATCCCAATACGTTAATTGGCATCGGGGCAGGGTTGCAGTGGCGGCAGGGCGATCGCCTCACCGCTCGGCTTGATTTTGGGCTTCCGCTGGTTTCAGTTGACTCTGAGGGCACAACATGGCAAGAAGACGGCATATATTTTTCCATCGTTTACACGCCGTTTTGAAAGGGGAAAAAGGGAAGGGCGATCGCTTCTCAATTACCCCAATTGCCCGCTACTTTCTGCTGGCTACCCTGGCAGCACTGTTTTGCGCTTTGACTAAATCAATCAGTTCAGTTTGCTGGTTGAAACTGACCAGATTCCAGCCGCGCAAGCTCTGATCCCGCTCATCCAGTCTCAGTTAGACGACTTACCTGTTAGCCGCGCCAAAATTTACGCTCAGGTTAACTTTGCTCAAAGCTTGAATCGTCTAGGTCAAACGGCATCCTCATTGCCCAGCACCTATCCCGCTCAACTCCTGAGCATCGCCCGCACTGACGCTCAAAGTTTGGCAGACCCCAGAGCTGAATCGTTTGCGCTGGGCAGTTTTGGGGCGCTCTATGAACAGACTCAGCAGTGGGCGATCGCCAAGCTGCACTGGGACTAGCCGGAGTCGCCGTTAGAGCAGGCGCACGCAGCACTCTAACTACCCTCTGGCAGGTCAGTGACGAAGCCACCGCCCTGCTCATGAGTCGCTTTTACTCTGAACTGGCAAACAGCACCGTCACTAAAGCCGAAGCACTGCGCCGCGCCCAGCTTTCCATTTTGGAAATTGACCGATTCCGCCGACATCCTTTCTACTGGGCAGCTTACGTCATGGTCGGCAACTGGCTGTGACCTGTCGTAACAATTCCTTACAATAGAATCAGTTCCTTCACGAAAGCACCATGCACTTAACCTGGTTAGATAGCAATTCCTGGCTGATTGAGATGGGCAGAAAGCGAGTTTTGCTTGATCCCTGGCTGGTCGGACCACTGGTGTTTGGCAACATGAACTGGCTGTTTAAGGGAGAACGAACATCGCCCCGCCCCATTCCCGACTCGATTGATCTAATCCTGCTGTCTCAGGGTTTAGAGGATCACGCCCACCCTGCCACACTTCAGCAACTCGATCGCCAAATTCCTGTCGTTGCGTCTCCCAATGCCGCCAAAGTCGTACAAGGATTAGGCTACACCCAGATCACAACCCTGGCTCATGAAGAAACTACAGCAGTCGGAGATCTGGAAATCCGCGCAACCCCTGGCTCACCCATTGGACCACTGCTGACTGAGAATGGCTATTTGCTCAAAGATTTAACCACAGGCACCAAACTTTACTACGAACCACACGGATATCATTCAACTTCGATCAAAGAATTTGCTCCCGTTGATGTCGTGATCACTCCAGTCGTCACTCTAGAAATACCGCTGCTTGGCCCCGTCATTCAAGGCAAAAAAACTGTCTTAGAGGTTGTGCAATGGCTACAGCCCAAAGTGCTTTTACCCACCGCAGCAGGCGGAGATGTCGGATTTGAAGGCATTTTGCAGTCATTGTTACGGGCGAGTGGAAGTATTGAAGAGTTGCGATCGCTCCTAACTCAACACCAACTTTCTACCCAGGTGGTTGATTTGAGGCCAGGGGAGCGGTATGAACCATTGGCGATCGCTACTTCAGGATCATGAATTGCATAAGATCAAGAAATCAAGAGGGGAAAAGGAGGGAAAATGGTTAACACTTTACCTGTGCCACCCTTAGTGACTGATGCCTGGGTAAAAGCCACCTGGGAGGAGTTTTTAGCGCTGGCAGATTATCCAGAACTGGAGAGAGCCAGATTCTACTATGACAAAGGCTACATGAGGGCTGAGACAACGCCGACTGGCTCCGGACACAGTCAGGACAACACATTACTCTCTCGAACGGTTAGTCTTTGAGGATCCTAGCTGTCGTACTTCTTCTGGAAAAATTTCATGTTCGACTGCTAGAACACAGCGTCGAGGCTGCTCCTGTAGAGTAGCAATAGCATTCATCAATCCTCGAAACCAGCGATCGGCAAACTCAGAATTGCGCTCTCGATACCAGCAGTAGGCTTGTTCAATCTGAGCTTCTGCAACTGGGGTGATTTCAACCTGAAATGTCATACTTTTGCTGCATCGTTTGGACAAAATCCCCAATTGGGCGAGTTTGTCCTGCATCAACCTCGTCAAAACCTTGCTGAATACCTGCAATAGTTTCTAGTTGGTCGATCAATTGGCGAAGTTTGCCTGGATCGATTTTGCCAGAATCCAGAAAAGTAATGAGAACCTGGGTGCGATCGCTTACATTCTCAGGTAGCTCAGTCAGTTCAATTTGCCCATTCCGATAAGTACCTTCGACCGTTTTGAGCATGGATTTATTGAAGTTAGTTACTCTATACAATTTTACTTGCTCTTCTCTATCCTTTGCTGATCTAATCTGCTAAATTTTCTGAGCAAAGATCTTCATAGTCGGCATAACAAGCCCCTTTTGAGATAGAAGCCACTTGTTGGCGATCGCCCCCTCGCCCATTCCAACCCATAGTTGCGTAAGCTCTAAAGGTGTGGACTTTCTTCATCGGGCATGACTTCTTCTCTAAAAAGCTTAGTCTCTAGCATTACCAGCGCTTTGATTGCCATCTGCCTCAGCCTTTGTCTGATTGCTCTAACGGGTTGTGCAGCAGAAAATCCAGACGCAGACGGCGTAATTCATCTAACGCTTTGGCATGGAGTTAACCCGCCGCCCAATCGAGATGTGTTGCAAGAACTGGTAGATGAGTTTAACCAAACCCATTCGACCATTCAGGTGGAATCGCTCTATGTTGGGCAGGGCGACCAGCAGATGCCCAAAATTCTGGCGGCGGTTGTGGGGAATGCGCCGCCCGATATGCTGTGGTATGCGCCGACGATTACAGGTCAGTTGATTGAACTGGGAGCCATTCGCCCAATTGAGGAATGGCTGGCAGAGTCACCCATTCAGGAGCAGATTGATCCGGCGCTGTTTGAGTCGATGCAGCTAGAAGGGCATACCTGGTCTATTCCCTTTGGGACGAATAATGTAGGAGTTTTTTACCGTCCCAGTTTGTTTGAGGCAGCAGGAATTACTGAACTGCCAGCGACCTGGGAGGAATTTCGGCAGGTTGCCAAAACGCTGACTCGCCAGGTGGATGGGCGATCGCAGCACGGCATTTTGCTGCCTTTGGGTAAAGGGGAATGGACGGTGTTTAACTGGCTGCCGTTTATGTGGAGCGGCGGCGGTGACATTGTGGCAGATAGTGCGGCTGATTTGAATCTGGTGAATTCGGGGGCGATCGCCGCTCTCCAGTTCTGGCGCAGCCTGATTGACGATGGCTCAGCGATTCTCTCGCAGCCCGAACGTGGCTACGAGCTAGATGGCTTTTTGGCGGGACGAGTCGCGATGCAGCTAACCGGGCCGTGGACTCTGGGGCAGCTTCAGGCAACCGGGGTTGATTTTGCCGTGATGCCCATCCCAGTGCAGGAAAGAGCCGCAACCAGCGTCGGCGGAGAAAATCTGTTTGTCTTTAACACCACGCCTGCCCACGAACGCGCTGCTTTTACCTTTGCCGAATTTGTCGCCAGTGAGCGATTTCAAACGCAGTGGGCGATTGGCACGGGCTATTTGCCTGTGAATTTGCGATCGCGCCAAAGTCAGCCCTACCAGGAATTCATCGCCCAGCAACCTGCCGTTGAGGTGTTTCTCAAGCAGGCTGAGAATGGGCGATCGCGCCCCATTTTTGCAGGCTACAGTCGGGTTTCTGAGAATTTGGGAAGGGCGATCGAAGCAACGCTGCTCGGACAAAGCACTCCCGAAGCTGCGTTAGAAACAGCCCAACAGCGGCTGAATCTGCTTTATAGCAATTCTAGATAACTTGTCATCCCCTAAACAGCAGCCAAACCCCGCCTAACGCAATCAAAACGCCGAAAATGGCGCGGGGGCTGACGCGATCGCCCATCCACATTGCCACCGGAATCACAAACAGCGGACTGGTAGCACTGAGCGCCTGAGCGATTCCAGCGGCAGTAAATTTGAAAGCAGTTTGCTGAAGCCAGATAGCCAGATAGGTACTGAAGAATGCCGCAAGGGTGAGAATTGCTAGGAGACGGGGCGATCGCAGCGGTCGAAAGCCTTGCTTGCCGCGCTGCTGAAACACTGCCCAGACCAACAGCACCGCCACCCCTGCCGCCAATCGAATCAACGTACTCCAAAGCGGACTGATTTCCGTTCCTACCAGGGCTGCCCTAGACAGGACTGAGCCTCCCGCCTGCCCTAAAGCCGCAATCATGCCAAACCCCACGCCGCGCAACGGGCGATTGCCTTGCCCCGCATCAGGCACCCGCTCCACAATTACCCAGGAAACGCCCACAACCGTCAGCCCTATTCCTAGATAAGACAGGAGGGTTAGCTGTTCGCCCAAAAAAATCAGCGCTAATAGTGCTGTAAGTGGCGGTGCCAGTGCTTCCATCAGTAAACAACGTCTGACTCCCAGGCAATTGAGCGCTTCAAAGAAAGCCGTATCGCCAAACCCAATTCCGATCGCCCCACTGAGAAGCAGCAATCCCACAGCCGCAGGAGTGGTATCTGGCAAAAAGTCGCCGCGTAGCCCTAGCGTCAGCAAAATCAGCAGAATAGCGATCGCACTTTTGCTCAAATTCAGCACCAGCGGCGGCAGTTGCTTGCCTAAGCGAATATAGATGATAGAAGCGATCGCCCAAATCAACGCTGCACTGAGAGCAGCCAGTTCACCCTGAAAATCGACAATAAGCGAATTTAGCACAAGAACTCTAATCAGATTGAGTTACTAGTCATTCATTATCTTGTTAGACCGCTCAATCTTGGTTAAAGACGAAAGCTTGGCTACCTAACTAGCATGGTGCGTGCAGTCTAATAATATTATCCGAATCGGACGAACAGCCCTAGAGCTAAGATGAAGGAAGCTCAAGACGTGATAAAGATTCATCCTATGGCAGTCCGACAACCTCGATACAGCAAAGAAGAATTTGCTCAACGCGGCAATGAAATTTATGAAACTCAGGTGCGCCCTCAACTCGAAGTAGGTAATCGTGGCAAAATTGTGGCGATCGATATCGAAACTGGAGACTTTGAGGTTGCAGATGAACTGCTAGTAGCATCGAAACGGCTCTCGGCGCGGTTACCAGATGCTCAGACTTGGTTTATTCGCATTGGGCATCCAGCAGTTGATCACTTTGGTGCGCGGAGTTTAAGAATGAAGCAATGATGCAAGGGCGCGTGAATCAGAGTTGTGAAGCGACATTATCGATTGTTATTAAGAATAGTGCGGCAACGCACCTAGTAGATGCCGTAATTGATACAGGGTTTTCTGGTTTTTTAACTTTGCCATCTGACACAATCTCAGTACTAGAACTTAGTTGGCAGGGTCGAGATATCGCAACTTTGGGAGATGGAACTTCTTGTACTTTTGAGGTCTATACTGGGCTTGTCATTTGGGATGGTCAATATCGTGAAATTTACATCAACGAATCGGAGACAGTTCCTCTAGTTGGAATGCGTCTGTTGCGGGGTTACGATCTGCGGATTCAAGCAATCGAGGGCGGTGTTGTTACAATCGAAGCTTTGAAGTAGAGTAGGGCGGTTGGTGAGGTACGGTTTAGCAATTCAAACACAGCAGAACGAATGGAGTGACTAATCAAGCAGTTCTGCGGTTTGCTGCGGCTTGACCAGCGTGTTAGCGCAGAGAATTCCAGAAGCGGCTACCGCTGGAACACCAATTCCAGGCATGGTGCTGTCCCCGACGCGATAAAGTCCGGGAACTGGAGTCTGGTTGCCGGGAAACATTCCCTGTCCTGCGGCGATCGCCGGCCCATACGTTCCCTGATGCCGACGCAAGAAGCGAGCGTGGGTGAGCGGCGTACCGATTAGCTCCAGCGTAATTCGTGAGCGCACATCGGGGATCACTCGTTCGACCGCATGGAAGAGAGATTGCGATCGCTCCTGCTTTTGCGCCTCATAGCCTTCGCCCCGTTGCCAGTTTGCGTAAGGCTCCAGCGTGTAGGCATGAATCACATGATGACCTGCTGGCGCAAGGCTAGCATCCCACACCGAAGGGATTGAAATCATGCAGGTATTTCCGGGTGCGGTAATATCCCGTTCAGCACTGTGAACGACTACATGGTGTCCCGTCAAGCCTTCTAAACCGTTTGCTCGAATTCCGAGGTGCAGGTGCATAAAGCTGTCTACTGCTGGCGTGGCGAGTGCGGCACGACGATAATCGGCAGGTAAGTGTTCGGGCTTCAGCAGTTTGGTGTAGGTGTCCCACAGAGTCGCGTTGGAAATCACGATGGGCGCTTTCAGCGTTTCCCCCTGCTTGAGCCGAATTCCGACTGCCTTGCCCTGTTCAACTAGGATTTCTTCAACGTGAGCATTCAGGCGCAGTTTGCCGCCCCAGCGCTCCAGTCCGCGCACAAGTGCTTCTACGATCGCTCCACTGCCGCCTACCGGATAATCAATGACAGAGTGCGATCGCTCCCCAAACATGAAGGCAACTTCAGGGGCGATCGTGCCGTGCGCCTTTAGCCCGGATAGCAAAAAACATTCCAGGTCAATCAGCCGCCGCACCCAGGGATCGCGCACCGATTGATCCATCAGATCCCCAACTGAGCCTTGAATCACACCAAGTTGGGGCAATAGCTTCAGCAGTGCCAACGGATAGTGACCCAACAGCACCGGAATCAGGTTCAGATCTGCCCGTAGTGCCAAAGTAGGAATTTCTCGCAGCGCTTCATAGAGCGAAAGCAGTCGCTGTTCTAATTTGGCAAACTGCTGTGCTCCAGAGGGCGTGACTTGGGCGATCGCCGCTCGATAGCGCTCTGCGTTGCCATACACCGGAAAGGTGCCATCCGGAAAATGGTAGTGACCGAGCGGGTCATAGGGAATAGCAGCGATCGATTCACCCAGCGCATCAAGCACCTGACGCAGCGGGTTGAGGGAGTGGCGATCGCTTAGCCCACAGTAAAACGACGGCCCAGAATCAAACTGAAACCCCTGCCGTGAAAAACTATGAGCCGCCCCACCCGGAATTGAATGGCTTTCACACACCAAAACCTTTCGCCCATAGCGCGACAGCAACGCCCCAGCAACCAGTCCACCCACACCACTGCCAATTACAATTACATCTGCGTCCTGCATAACCCTTAGTCGTCTGATTTCCCTTTGGGATTGTAACGACATTAGAACAACGCTCGCAGAGCAGGAATTCGGCAAGTGCGAACGATCACATTCAAAGAACTCTAGATTACGCAAGTTTTTAAATTGACATTAACGCAACTGGGAATTATTCACTTCCTTCGTTAAGGTGGGTGGAATGTTTCGACGTTCAAAAACTCCAGGACAAGGAGAAGAGTTCATGACACACGCAAAACAAGGTGACACCGTAAAGGTTCACTACACGGGCAAGCTAGAGGACGGCACGGTTTTTGATTCTTCGGTCAATCGTGAACCGCTAGAGTTTGCCATCGGCACCGGTAGCCTCATTCCTGGATTTGAGCGGGCGGTCATTGGGATGACCCCTGGCGAATCCAAAACTGAGCACATTGTGGCTGAGCAAGCCTATGGAGAGCATCGCGAAGATATGGTCTTGGTTGTCGATCGGCAGCAGATGCCCGAAGATATGCAGGTTGGGGTCGGGCAGCAGTTGCAGATCCGTCAGCAAACCGGACAAACCATTCCCGTTGTCGTAACGGACGTTTCCGATTCACAGATTACGCTGGACGCAAATCACCCGCTGGCTGGGGAAGATCTAACCTTTGACATCCAGTTGCTTGAGATCGCTTGAGAAACCAAGATTAAATAATTTGCGTAGGTTGGGTAAAGCAAAGCGGAACCCAACCTACGGTTAATGCACTCACCGTTCACGTCTAACAATCCAGCCTAAGCCCAATAGCCCCAGCTCTATTGCGACACTCGGTTCGGGCACTGACTGGGTTGCCTGATCGCCTACCAGCTACAGAGAGCAGATCTGCGACTTCTTTGAGAAGTCGCAGATCTTAACCTCCCTTAAGTTGAAGATTAGGCATTATAGCCGTAGTCATACAGGTTAGGACATTCCTATACGTGAAGTACTTGTCCCGTGAACAAGGGGCTCAAGCCCCTTGTCCTAACTTGAGTGACTATCGCTATAAAAGGTCAAAGACATTTAGCTTAAGTCATTCACTCTGTCTTGCCGCTTGACTCGGTAGTGGTCATAAGCTGCACAAATCCATGCCCCGACTAGCATAAATACATTCTTGTCCCAGTTGCCTTGATTGTTGGGAAGTAACCCACCTGGACCAATTAGTCCAAACGCCAGGATAAAACTGAAGAGCATGAGCATGATGAGGATGCCAGCCCATCGAACCCAGCGGTTTATGACAAATGCGGCTCCTGCAATCATTTCAACTGCGGGCAGCAAATAGGCATAGGGTAGAGCCAGGAAAGCAGGTAAAGGACCCACTCCTTGAAACCCCCAGCCCCACAGGGCTAGTTTGCTTTGCGTTACGGTTTCAAAGAAACCGCCGGGAGCGTAAAAGTAAATGTAATTAGCGATTCCTGAAAGGATAAAGAAAATCCCCAAGAGAACACGCATAGTGGCGATCGCCATAATCACCATACTGCGCTCGTTTTTTAGTCCGGTCCTTTGATCATAAGCATCCTGAAGCATTTGAAACTCTCCTAAAGTGACTACCAGTCTAGAAACCAGTTTTTGATGAGTAGAAACATTACTGATTTTGCTGAATTTGATCTAGCAAAACAGGTAAGCCTGTGGGTTGTAGCATTTGGTTAAAAAGACTGGGCTGAATCGTCCGCCAAAACAGCGCACCGCTGCTAAACACTACCAGGACAGCCGCAATATCTCCCAGCCGTTGCACCAGGTAAGAAGAGGGTTGGTTTGACAGGTTAGGATGGCTGTGGCGACTAAACACCTCGTCAGTGAGCCAATCTACAGTTGCCTTAAAGTTGTGAACAGGTGTTGGCAAAAGCTCTAAATAAGTGCCGTGACGAATCAAATGTCCCGATCGCCCAGAGATGATAAAGCGATCGAATAAATTAGCCGCCGCTTCACCCAATCCTAGTTTCATCAAAGTTCCTCTCAGGGTGACTTTGACAGGCTTGAGCGGTGCGTCTTGCACCATTGCCATGATGTTGTAAGCGATTGTAGCTCCCTGCTGGTAAGCAACTTGTGCAGTTGCGGGTAACATCATGGCTAGCGTAGCGTTGTCGCCGCCTACAAATACTTCTGGAAAATCGGGGAGCTGCATGGTGGGTGTAATTTGCAAGCGACCAGAGCGATCGCGCAAACGATCGGGAATATCTAACTCCTTCAGTAAAGGATTCACGGCAGTTCCAGCCGTCCAGATGATTGTGGCCGCAGCAATAGTTTTCTGGTGTTCTTGCTGCTTGTACTGCAAACACTCTGGATGAATAGCGCTGACAGTTGCCTCAGTTACAAGCTTCACAGGAATTGTGCGCTGCTGTAATGCCTTCTCAGCCACTTGTCGCAGGTGACTATTGATATCTCCTTTGAGAATTTCCTTGCTGCGGTTGAGGATAAAAATCTGAATTTCCTCAGGACTGCCACTGAGTTTGTGATACCACTGGGGCAACAAGTCTGCTAAGGTCGCAGCCATTTCTACACCGGATGGACCTGCCCCGGCGATCGCCACTGTTAACAGGGTACGACGACGCTCCAGATCATCAGTTTGACTCGCTTGCTGAAGACACGCTCGCAAATGTCGCCCCAACGATAAAGCATCCTCACCTGTGCGAAACGCAAAGGTATATTCTTCGGCTCCAGGAATGCCAAAGTAGTTGGTGGTGCTTCCTAATGCCAGCACCAGATGACCGTAACTATAGTGCAATCCAGAAGCTAACTTAACCTGTCGTTGATGCAGATCAATGCCTTGAACTGTATCTTGCACAAATGTAATGCTGTCACAATCTAGCAGTTCTTCGTAACGGGGTTGAACCTGACTATCAGCCATTTCACCGCTCAACAACTCGTAGAGAAGCGGCTTGAACACAAATCGATCGGACTGTTCAATCAAGATGATTGGGCGAGAGTGGCGGTGATGGCAAAGGTGTAATGCCGTCAGCAATCCGGTGAAACCACCCCCTAAAATCACAGTTGGACTTGACGGATTCATGATATCCACATCTGGCTAAGTAACTCGCACAGGTTAGTAAAAGGATAAGAAGTAGGCTGGGTGGAACAAATACATAACTCAACGCGGCTACCGTGTACCCACAAGCTCTACTCCAACTTCAAAATCCTGCATTTTGCCCCCCAACCCCCCAAGATGGGGGACTTCCGAGCCGTGTGGCAGGGATTTCCAGTGGTTCAAAGTCCCCCAGAATGGGGACTTAGGGGGCTGAGAGGACTTGTGTGTACACCGTAGTACATCTACTGAATGCTAGCGCTGCTTGAACCTCCCAGGACGGCGTAACCCATCGTTGCGTTAGCCATGCGACACCAGATTGATACTGATTTGAACTCTGATAAATCGACTGAATCTGGAATGGGATAACGTTGTTCACCCGTAACGCTTTGCAGTGCCCCCAAGTTTACAAAGCTGCCGAAATCAGTGTAGCTACCGGGTGGAACTTCAGATGTTTCTAGCACAACGTGTAAATCAGGAGCCATATCAGTCGTGCTGAAGGCAGAATCTAGCACTACATACCGCTGTCCGTCTTCTTCAATGATTTGAGCAGTTCCTGTGGTGGGAGCCTCCGCTGCAACAAAAGTTCCGGCAAGGGCAATGACAGACTCACTTTGAGCAACTAAGCTCTCAGTTGCAGTAACCGATCCGAGAGTTTCATGGACAGGATTAGCAATAGCAGCAGCAATTGAAAGCGCTGAAGCCAAAACTGAAACCATGCCAATCACAATTGAATGACGCTTAATTGACTTGAGCTTCATGCTAGAAACCTCTCTTAGTTAGAATATTGCTGGAATAAACTACCGTTTAGGCGATCGCACTAACCGATGAATGGATGGCAAAAATGAGGGTTGCCTGAGTTAGCCTTGAGAATTCTCAGAAAGGAGCGTCAAATACAGGAAGCTTTTATCTTTCCTTGCGGATACAAGCAGCCTTGAGGTAACGCAAAACTCACAAGACTTAAACGAAGTATCTGTGCTGGAGTCAGTTTTGTGGAAAAAGATGGTATTGAAGTTAAGAGAAAACTTATGTTTAATATATCGATCTGGCGTGTAACATCGTACTAAATTGCTTTCCAGGAGAAGCTGTAGGCTAGGTTGAGGTACGAAACCCAACGTGAATTCCTATGAGTGTCGGATTCGCTATGCTCAATCCAGCCCAGCCTACTAAGGGCAATCGCACCTCTAAGTGAGGATAACATCACTTAAAACTACGTGAACGTCGCTTAGAACTGCGTTATCGTACTTTCAAGTGAGGAACACGTTGCTTAGAACTGCGCGAACGTTACTTAGAACTGCGCGAACGTTACTTAGAACTGCATGAACGTCACTTAGAACTGCGTGAACGTCACTTAGAACTGCGTGAACGTACTTTCAAGTGAGGAACACGTTGCTTAGAACTGCGCGATCGCACTTCTAGGTGAGAATAACATTATTTAAAAACTACGCAAATAAGTTTACCCTTAAAGTTTTCCTTATCTTCAAGTGCAAGATAGACCTGAGCAATAGGAATATTTGACAGAATTCTGGGAAGCTCTGGGTAAATCGATGACTGTAGAACCTCGCCGTTCCATCTCTATTCTGCGTCGCTGGAGAATGTCATCTCCTCACTTTGCAACCCTGCTAATGTTAGGGATTGTTGCTTTGTCAGGCATCATTACGGCTGCTTGGTTTGCTGGAGAGGGCACGATTAGTACCCTTTTTCAACGATTGGATCAGCTTCAGGCAAGCTCACCGATGTGGATTGAAGCGCCAATGATGGTTGGAAGCTATCTGCTGTTTTGGACGGTAGCACTGATGCTCGTCGTGATTGCAATCACAAAAATATCTCCACGACCGCGTACCTGGTCGAGAACGATAGTCGTGGGCATTCTGTTAATTCTGGCTATACGTTATTTGCTGTGGCGATCGCTCTCCACCCTCAACCTCAGCACTCCCCTGAACGGAGTGTTTAGCATTGGATTATTTTTAATGGAGTTACTGTTGCTGAGTGGCGGCATTATTCAACTCATGTTGCTATTGCGAACTCACGATCGCCGTCCCGAAGCCGACCGCCTCTCACAAGCAGTCATTCACAAAACCTATCTGCCCACCATTGACATTCTAATTCCCACCTATAACGAACCTAACTTTATCTTGCGCCGCACTGTGATCGGCTGTCAGGCGTTGGACTATGAGAAAAAAACAATTTATTTGCTTGATGACACTCGAAGACCAGAAGTGCAGGCATTAGCAGAAGAGTTGGGCTGTGAATATCGGACGCGCCCCGACAATCGCCACGCCAAAGCCGGAAACTTGAACGATGCGATCGCCCACATCAGCGGCGAACTCATGGTTATCTTTGACGCTGACTTTGTGCCGACTCGAAACTTCCTGACCCGCACAGTTGGCTTCTTTCAAGACCCACAGGTGGCGTTAGTGCAAACCCCTCAAACCTTCTACAATCCTGACCCGATCGCCCGCAACCTGGGTTTGGAAAATACACTGACACCCGATGAAGAAGTATTCTATCGACAGATTCAGCCGATTCGCGATGGTGTTGGGGGAGTGATTTGTGCGGGAACATCATTTGTCGTGCGACGCTCGGCATTGACCGCAACCGGGTGCTTTGTCACCGAATCTCTAAGTGAAGACTATTTCACTGGAATTCGACTGGCGGCAAATGGCTATCGAGTGCTTTACCTGAATGAAAAGTTAAGTGCAGGGCTAGCGGCTGAGAATATTGCGGTTCAGGCACTTCAGCGGACACGCTGGGCCCAGGGAACCTTGCAAGCCTTCTTCATTCAGTTCAACCCACTCACCGTTCCAGGGTTAGGGCCACTGCAACGGCTAGCGCACCTGGAAGGCTTGCTGCACTGGTTTACCAGCCCGGCCCGGGTAGGACTATTGTTTATCCCTCTCGCTTACGCTTTTCTAGGCGTGATTCCGATTCGGGCAACAGGCGCAGAGGTGCTGTATTTCTTCATTCCCTTCTACCTGGTGCAGCTTAGCGCATTCTCCTGGCTCAACTCACGTTCACGCTCTGCGGTGCTATCGGATGTTTACTCACTGGTGTTAGCCTTTCCGCTAGCAGTCACTGTGGTTAAAGTCATGCTTAATCCTTTTGGTAAAGGCTTTAAGGTGACTCCCAAAGGAGGGGTGAGCGATCGCTTCTCCTTTAACTGGCAGCTAGCCTTTCCGCTAATTGCCATGTTTGTTGTGACAGCAATCAGCCTGTGGACCAACCTGGGCACTTACCTACTCATGGGAAACTGGCAGCCCAGTATGCCCCTAGAAGTGGCAGAACAGTTAAAGGGCATTGGTCTAGGCTGGGTTTGGAGTGCCTACAACTTGTTGATGTTGAGTATTGCTCTGCTAATTTTAGTGGATGTGCCCCGCACCAGTCCCTATGAATGGTATGATTTGCGGCGCACCACACGAGTTCAGGTCGGTGAGCAAACTTTTTGGGGATTCACCACTGCGATTTCAGAAATAGGTTTAGAAGTTACCCTGACTCAAACTCACTTTTTAGAAATGGGCGAAGTGAGAACGCTTCCAGTTCAAATAACGCTGATGGAGGAAGAACTCACTTTTTCAGGACAGATCTCGCAGATTGATTTAGGTGGTGAATACCCGCTTGCAAAAGTTTTGTTTGCCCCCCTTAACTTACCTCAGCAACGGAGCCTGGTGGAACTGCTGTATTGCCGTCCAGGGCAGTGGAAGAATCGCTGCTCTCCCGGAGAGTTGGAATCTTTGGGATTGCTGCTTAAAATCCTACTTAAACCGCGATTCTTGTTTGACCGTCAGGCAAACGTTAGGGCGATCGCCGTTTCCCACCATTGATGTGAGTTTAAAGACTATGGAAACCGCAGATGTAATTGTGATTGGCAGTGGTCAGGGTGGCATTCCACTCGCGGCCGACTTTGCTAAGGAAGGGCGAAAGGTAGTCCTGTTTGAACGGGATGCGCTGGGTGGAAGCTGCGTCAACTATGGCTGCACTCCTTCTAAAGCATTTCTAGCGGCCGCCCATGCCGCAGGTCGTGCCCGTGCCGCCAAAAAGCTCGGCGTTCACGCTCAGATTGAGGTTGATTTTCCAGCAGTGATGGAGCGAGTTCGAGAAATTCGTCACCAGTTCAACCAGGGGTCAAAACGCCGCCTGGAAAGTGCAGGAGTCAAAGTCATTTGTGCGGAAGCTGCTTTTGCTGATTATCACACGGTTAAAGGCGGTGATGTCACCGTTGAAGCACCCATCGTCGTGATTAACACAGGCACCTCATCGTCAATTCCAAACATTCCTGGTTTAGCTGACACACCTTATCTTACGAATCGCAACTTTTTTGACTTAAAAGAATTGCCGCCCCGTCTACTGGTAATTGGCGGCGGCTATATTGGGCTGGAGCTAGGGCAAGGATTAGCGCGTTTGGGCAGTGAGACGCATCTGATTGTGAGGGGCGATCGCCTGCTAGCCCAAGAGGAAGCTGATGTCAGCACCACACTAGCCGACGCATTTCGGCAGGATGGCATCTCCCTTCACTTCAATGTGAATACCCAAAAAGTGAATCACGCAGATGGTGTCTTTACTCTCACTTTGGACAATGGTGAAACCCTGCAAGGGGAAGCCTTACTAGTTGTGATTGGACGCAAGCCCAACACCAGTGCTTTGAATGTAGCCGCAGCCGACCTGGAACTGGATTCTCAGGGCTATGTCAAAGTTGATGACCAGTTTAATACCTCCAGTCCTGGCGTGTATGCGATCGGGGATGTGGCCAGACAACCTGCATTCACTCATGTCTCCTGGGAAGACTACCGCCGCCTGAAAGCGATTTTGTGCGGAGATCAGCGCAGCCGAAGCGATCGCGTTTTAGGATACGCCGTTTACACCGAGCCGCAGGTCGGGCGCGTCGGCATGACCCTGGAACAAGCCCAGCAGCAAGGCATCAACGCTGAAGCTGTAACGATGCCAATGGCTCACATTGCCCGCGCAATTGAGTGGGGACACGACCTCGGCTTTTACCGCATGGTGATAGACCGAACCACGGACCAAATTTTGGGTGCAACCCTGGTCGGCTACGAGACTGCCGAACTTGTCCATGTGTTTTTGTCTTTAATTGAGGCCAAAGCTACCTGGAAATTACTAGAGCAGTCGGTTCACATCCACCCCACCTATGGGGAAGCATTGCCCAGTTTAGCCCGACTGCTGATTGGAGATGATATGCCTTCCTGTCCCAATATGTGATTTAATTTTCACCCTTTCAAGCTCATTCTACTTAAGAGGTTCCAACCCATGAAATTCACTTCACTCCTTATCCTGTCCAGTCTTCTCATCTTCTCCGTAGGCTGTTCCCCGGAAGCCGCTCAGCAGCCTGCAAGTGACACGACCAGCCCTTCTGCTGAGACTGAGGCTGAACCTGAGATTGCGGCTGAACCTGAAGCCGCTGAATCCGCAGAGGCAACTACAAAATCTGGCACCTTTGTGCCTGGAGAAGCCCCAACCGAAGGAACCGTTCAAGTTGTGACTGAAAATGGAGAAAGTTATCTAGAGCTAGATGAATCCTTTAAAACCAGTGACCAGGGGCCCGATCTGTTTGTAATTTTGCATCGTTCTGATGATGTGCTGGCGACTACCGAGCCACCCGCTTACCCCTTAGAGGAGGGAGATTATGTCATTCTGGGGCCCCTTGAGGAGTTCACTGGCGCTCAGCGCTATCCAATTCCTGCGGAGGTGAATTTAGACGATTACCAGTCTGCTGTCATCTGGTGCCGCCAGTTTAACGCCACGTTTGGAGTTGCTAAGTTGGAAGGCTAACACTCATTCTCTTTGAGGTTGAGCATTTTGGAGTGTGCCCTGGGTAAGCGAGGCGGTTCAAAAATGCTCAACTTCATGTAAAAACGGTATAACTGCACAAAAAGATGATTGATCAGGCTCAAATAGCGCTCGAAGCTGCCATTCTCTACTATCGGGGTGAGCCGATCGGCACGATAGCCGCCAGTGACCCTGAAGCCGAAGCGCTGAACTATGACCAGTGTTTTGTACGTGATTTTGTTTCCTCTGCTCTTTTCTTTCTGATGCAGGGTAAATCAGACATCGTGCGTAACTTTTTAGTGACAGTGCTGGGGCTGCAAAGCCGTGAACGGCGGCTAGATTGCTTTCAACCCGGACAGGGATTACATCCTGCTAGCTTTAAGGTGGAAGTAGAGTCTGGGAAGGAATATCTGGTGGCTGACTTTGGAGAGCAGGCGATCGCCAGGGTTGCCCCCATCGACTCCTGTTTTTGGTGGTTGCTTCTTCTTAGGGCTTACGTCAAAGCAACAGGTGATTTAGCGCTCGCTCACCGTACCGACTTTCAGCAGGGCATTCAAATGGTTTTGCAGCTTTGTCTGGAAGCCCGATTTGACCTGTTTCCTACACTCCTTGTGCCAGACGGATCATTCATGATCGATCGGCGCATGGGAGTGTATGGGCATCCGTTAGAAATTCAGGCACTCTTTTATGCGGCTCTGCGGACGGCACGAGAACTGTTGCTGCCAGGAAATGCCTATCTTCAGGCAGTTGAGACTCGCTTAAATCACCTCACCTATCATGTGCGGCAGTATTACTGGATTGACCTCCACCGTCTGAATCAGATTTATCGCTACAAGGGTGAGGAATTTGGCGATAGGGCGACAAATCGATTCAATATTTATCCAGAGACTATTCCCTCATGGTTGATTGAGTGGTTGTCTAACACCAGTGGCTACCTGGCTGGAAACCTTGGTCCCGGGCAAATCGACTTTCGCTTTTTTGGGCTGGGCAATTTGCTGTCGATCATGACTTCTTTTGCAACGGGGCAGCAGTGTCAGGCGATCGCCAACCTGATCGAGCAGCGCTGGCAAGACTTAATAGGATATATGCCCTTTAAGATCTGCTTTCCGGCACTAGAAGATCAGGACTGGAGAATTGTGACGGGTTGCGATCCTAAGAACATTCCCTGGTCTTATCACAATGGTGGCAGTTGGCCCGTTTTACTCTGGCTTCTCACCGCAGCCATGTTAAAAGTGGGCAGAGATGACTTGGCTCACAAAGCGCTTGAAGTTGCTGAGAAACGCCTGCTGCAAGACCAGTGGCCCGAATACTACGACGGCAAAACTGGAAAACTCATTGGCAAGGAGGCAAGAAAATATCAAACCTGGACGATCGCCGCTTTCCTGGTTTCTAAAGCACTGTTAGAGAATCCTGCTCACCTTGATTTGATTACCTTTGATGAAGATCCGAATGTAGATGCTTGTTTAACTTAAAGGGTCATAAATGACCCAGACTTCCGATTCTAGTGCCAAAAACTCATTTCCCTAATAAGGTAACTTGATGAACTTCATAGCAGATTGCTCGATGAGACATCCGAATTTCTAACCCAATAAGAAATATGCCCACCAGTAAAACACCTGTGCCAATTAGAAACAATATCAGCGCTATGCTTCCAACTATTCCAGCCTGGAGCGCAACAGAGAGCGCGATCGCAAACATCGTAAAGATGAAAATGGCGATCGCCCCGTAAGCTAACAACGCCGACCTTTGAATCAGCCGATGACGCAGAGTGAGGAGGGGCAACTGGCGATCGATTGCCTGTAGCCGTTCTAAATTAAACATATCTTCTTTGCCCGATCGCAACAGTTCAAACCGTTCATGAGATAGCGATCGAATCCGCTGACCAAGGCTGGCATACCGTGCCAAAACCCCGTTCTGAAACAGCATGCAGGCTGTAATTAACACGACCGGAGCAATGATTAGTTGAATCGTTTGAGCAATATCCGCAGCACTCATCATATTCGTCCATCTGCTTAAGGAATCTGAAGAATTCGCCAGACTAAGTTTGAGTCAAAGACCACAAAGATTATCTCTATCGTAAGTGAATCAGCACTATTTTTGGAGTAAATATGAAACTAGAAGGAAAAGTTGCACTGGTTACGGGTAGCAGTCAGGGAATCGGACAGGCGATCGCCATTCGTTTAGCACAAGCAGGCGCAAGCGTTGTGATTAACTACCGTTCTCATCCTGAAGGAGCGGAGGAAACTCTCTCAAAGGTAAAAGCGGCGGGCGGTCAGTGTCAGATGATTGATGGCTTCACGATTCAAGCGGACACGGGCATGGTTACTGACGTACAGCGAATGATTGCTGATAGTGTGACTCACTTTGGCAAGCTAGATATTTTGGTCAATAATGCCGGAATTGAGAAAAACGCTGACTTCTGGGACGTAACTGAGAAAGATTATGATGCCGTGATGAATGTTAATCTAAAGGGCGTATTCTTTGCGACGCAAGCTTTTGCCAAACATCTGTTGGAGACAAAACGGCCCGGTAAAGTGATCAACATCAGTTCGGTTCACGAAGAATTACCTTTTCCTCACTTTGCCGCCTATTGTGCTAGTAAAGGAGGTTTAAAAATGCTAACCCGCAATCTCTCGGTTGAGCTAGCGCCCTTTGGAATCACGATTAACAATGTGGCTCCAGGGGCGATCGAGACACCCATTAACACCAAACTGTTAAACGATCCTGAGAAACTGGGCGCACTGTTACAAAACATTCCTTTGGGGCGGTTAGGTAAACCCGGAGATGTTGCCTCAATCGTCACTTTTTTAGCATCGGCGGAATCGGATTATGTCACGGGCACCACTTTCTTTGTCGATGGTGGATTGTTATGGAATTACCAAGAGCAGTAGTAAGCATGACTCCAGAAGAACTTCGATTGCAGCAAGATCGAGATCGTACTGCCTACTGGAAACGCTGGGGACCTTATTTGAGCGATCGCCAGTGGGGAACAGTGCGAGAAGATTATAGCCCTCATGGTGCAGCCTGGGATTACTTTTCGCATGAACAGTCGCGATCGCGCACCTATCGCTGGGGGGAAGACGGTATCGCGGGCATTTCAGATAGCCGTCAGCGCTTATGTTTTGCGATCGCCCTCTGGAATGGCAACGATCCCATCCTAAAGGAGCGGCTATTCGGCTTAACGGGCCCTGAAGGCAATCACGGTGAGGATGTCAAAGAATATTACTTTTATCTCGACAATACGCCTACTCATTCCTACATGAAGTGCCTGTACAAGTATCCCCAGCAGGCATTTCCCTACAGCCAACTCGTGGAAGAAAACCGCCGCAGAAGTAAAACTGAACCAGAGTTTGAGCTACTGGATACCGGAATTTTTGCCGAGAATCGCTACTTTGATGTGTTTGTAGAATACGCCAAAGCCTCGCCCGAAGACATTTTGATTCAGGTGGCGATCGCCAATCGCAGTGCAGAAGCTCATACCTTACATCTGCTGCCAACGCTTTGGTTTCGCAATACCTGGGCTTGGCATCCGAAAAGTGAGAAACCCTTTATCAAAGTGGCAGATGAGAAATTGGGCGTAATTGAAGCGGCTCATCCAACGCTGGGAACTCGCTGGCTTTACTGTGAAAGCGGTGCAGACTTGCTGTTTACGGATAATGAAACAAATTACGAGCGATTGTTTGGGGTTTGCAACAAATCATCTTATGTAAAAGATGGCATCAATGATTATGTGGTGCAGGGACAAACGGATGCAGTGAATGGCGATCGCATAGGCACAAAGTTTGCAGCTCACTACCAGTTATCCATTCCTCCCGGAGAAACAAAAACGATTCGCTTGCGTTTAAGCGATATTTCAACGGTTGCTGAACCGTTTGGTGCAGAATTTACTCATCTTTTTCACACCCGTAAACAGGAAGCCGATGAGTTTTATCAGCGAGTTTGTCCTTTTCCTCTATCAGAAGATGAGCGCAACATTCAGCGGCAGGCATTTGCAGGATTACTGTGGAGCAAACAATACTATCACTACGCCGTGCAAGACTGGCTGAATGGCGATCCGGGGCAACCATCACCGCCCCCCGAACGCAAATCAGGACGCAATCGTGAGTGGCATCACTTGTTTAGTGAAGACATTCTCTCCATGCCCGACAAGTGGGAATATCCCTGGTTTGCCGCTTGGGATCTGGCGTTTCACCTCATTCCACTCGTGATCATTGATCCAGATTTTGTCAAGCTGCAACTCGATCGCCTCACTCGCGAATGGTATATGCAGCCTAACGGTCAGCTACCCGCTTACGAATGGGCCTTTGGGGATGTAAATCCGCCCGTGCAGGCGTGGGCAGCATTGCGCGTCTATCAGCTTGAGCAAAAGACCTATGGGCGGAGTGACCGCCAGTTTCTCCAGCGAGTTTTTCACAAACTGTTGCTCAATTTTACCTGGTGGGTCAACCGCAAAGATATGGAGGGCAGAAATGTTTTCCAGGGCGGCTTTTTGGGGCTGGATAATATTGGAGTGTTTGATCGCAGCAAGGAGTTACCCACAGGCGGCTATCTTAACCAGGCAGACGGCACTAGCTGGATGGGAATGTATTGCTTAAATATGTTGGCGATCGCCCTGGAGTTGGCAAAAGAAGACAATTCCTACGAAGACATTGCCAGTAAATTTTTTGAACACTTTCTCTATATTGCCGATGCGATCGATGGCATTGGTGATGCCGATATCTCACTCTGGGATGCCGAAGATGGGTTTTACTACGATGCGTTGAGAATGCCCGATAGCCGTCAACTGCTGCTCAAGGTGCGATCGATGGTGGGGCTAATTCCCCTTTATGCCGTCACGGTTCTGGAGTTAGAAACATTGGAGCAGTTTCCAGGTTTCAAGAAGCGAATGCACTGGTTTATCCAGAATCGCCCAGACTTGAAAAACAATGTTGCCTGCATGGAAACTCCAGGAATGGGAGCCAGACGGCTATTGTCAATTGTGTATGGCGCAAAACTGCGGCGAATTTTGCAGCGAATGCTAGATGAAAGTGAGTTTTTCAGCCCTCATGGAATTCGAGCGATTTCCAAACAACATCAGGAAAATCCCTACATATTAGAATGTCCTGGGGCTAAATATTACGTCCACTATGAACCCGCTGAATCTACGACAGGTTTATTTGGTGGCAATTCTAACTGGCGTGGCCCAATCTGGTTTCCGGTCAATTACCTGATTATTGAATCGCTCTGGCAGTTTTACCAGTATTTTGGTGATGAGTTTAAGGTGGAATGTCCAACAGGCTCTGGGCAGGAAATGACGCTCAAGCAAGTAGCGATCGCCCTTTCTCACCGCTTAGTTGCCTTGTTTGAGCAGAATGAGTCCGGCCGCCGTCCCATCTACGGGGGGACAGAGATGTTTCAATCCGATCCGCACTGGCGTAACTATATCCTGTTTCATGAATATTTTCACGGAGACAACGGTGCAGGCTTAGGAGCTAGCCACCAAACCGGATGGACAGGATTAGTTGCCGCGATGATTCTCCAGAATGCTGAGTGTCGGGCACAGGGAGGCTAAGGTGAATACGCTAAAGCAGCATTGGCCTGAATATCTGATGGAAGCGGCACTACTGGGTTTGTTTATGGTCTCTGCGGGAGTGTTTACCGTCATCTTTGAATATCCCAACTCACCCTTTCATCAGGCGATCGCCAATGCTGACCTGCGCCGGTTTCTAATTGGCGTAGCAATGGGGATGACAGCGATCGCCCTCATCTATTCCCCCTGGGGCAAACAATCCGGCGCACACATGAACCCCGCAGTCACACTCACCTTTTACCGACTTGGCAAAGTAAAACGACAGGATACCGCATTTTACATTCTGTTTCAGTGTTTGGGCGGATTACTGGGGGTTTATCTGGTTGCCCTAATCCTAAGAGATGGATTCACTCAGCCGCCTGTTAATTACATTGTCACCGTACCAGGAGCGTTAGGCTGGGTTGGTGCGGCGTTAGGTGAGCTGGCGATCGCCTTCCTCATGATGTTCACCATCCTACTCACCAGCAACCACCAAAAACTCAGTCGCTATACAGGCATCTTTGCAGGCTGCCTGGTGATGCTCTACGTCTTCCTGGAAGCACCGCTCTCTGGGTTTGGCATGAATCCTGCCCGCAGCTTTGCCTCTGCCTTCCCCGCCCAAATTTGGACGGACTTTCCACTTTATCTATTTGTCCCACTAATTGGGATGTTTTCCGCTGCTGAATTGTATCAGTCTTTATTGGGTCAACGTGCGGTTAAATGCGCCAAACTCAATCATCATACCCACAGACGCTGTATCTTTCGCTGTCACTATAACCAGAAGGGTGAAGTTGAATTGAGCGATCGCCTCAGTAGGTTGGGTTGAGCCTTGCGAAACCCAACGTCCACAAACTCCTGCAACTCAGCAAAATTCTACTCGTTGGGTTCCGCCTTGCTTTACCCAAACTACGTTTTAGCTTTTTCTAAAAGTAATCTCCATGACTAACACTCACTACGACATCATCATCATCGGTACAGGCGCAGGTGGTGGCACACTGGCTTATCGACTGGCTCCTACAGGCAAGAGAATTTTGATCTTAGAGCGTGGCGGTTTCTTGCCGCGTGAGAAAGCCAATTGGAATGCCAAAGAGGTTTATCAAAAAGAGCGCTATCACACCAATGAGATGTGGTACAACCTTGAGGGAAAATCTTTTCGTCCAGGAGTAGGATATTGTGTTGGCGGCAACACTAAAGTTTACGGGGCAGCACTCTTGCGAATGCGAGAACAAGACTTTGATGTAGTGACTCATCGTGAGGGGGTTTCTCCCGCCTGGCCACTTAAATATCAGGACTTCGAGCCATACTACACAGCAGCAGAAAAACTCTACAGCGTACACGGCTTACAGGGTGAAGATCCGATCGAGCCACCCATGAGTGAGGGCTATCCGCATCCACCTGTGACTCATGAGCCTCGAATGCAAGAAATGAGTGATGGCTTTCAGCATCAGGGCTTACGTCCCTTTCATCTGCCCTTAGGAATTAAACTAGATGAAACCAACCCTGCATTCAGTCCTTGCATCCGATGTGATACCTGTGATGGGTTTCCCTGTCTCGTTCATGCCAAAGCCGATGCCGATGTTGATGCAGTGCGCCCAGCCCAGCAATACGCAAATGTGACTTTAATCACTCAAGCTAAAGCGGTGCGGCTCCATACCAGTCCATCGGGGCGAGAAGTGAGTGGCGTAGAGGCAGAAATTGAGGGCAATTTACAGCTTTTTAGCGGCGACGTTGTAGTGGTTTCCTGTGGTGCGATTAACTCAGCGCTTCTACTTCTTCGCTCTGCAAACGACCAGCATCCTAACGGTTTAGCAAATCGCTCAAACCAGGTCGGACGCAACTTTATGAAGCATCTGGCAACGGCAATTTTAGCGCTCAGTTCTAAGTTGAATTCAGCAGTCTATCAAAAAACGATCGCCATTAATGATTTCTATTGGGGCGAACCCGATTTTCCTTATCCAATGGGGCAAATTCAGAACACAGGTAATGTGCTAGGCGATATGATTCCGGCTGAAACTCCTCCTGCACTGATGCCTCTGGTCAATCTGGTTCCAGGGTTTGGGCTAGAGCGAATTGCCAGCCACTCAACAGGCTGGTGGCTTCAGTCTGAAGATTTACCTGATCCAAATAATCGAGTTCGGTTGATGGGTGACAAAGTATGCTTGGAGTACAAATCAAATAACACAAAAGCGCACGATCGCCTGGTGCAGCGCTGGCTCAAAGTATTACATACAAGCGATCACTCGATGCAGCCCTATATTATTCCAATGGGTATTTATCCGCGCAACAGTATTCCCTTACAGGCTGTGGGACACCAGTGCGGCACCTGTCGTCTGGGTGAAGATTCCGCGACCTCAGTGCTTGATCTAAACTGTCGCACCCATGATGTAGACAACCTTTATGTGGTGGATGGCAGCTTCTTTCCTTCTAACTCTGGGGTAAACCCTACGTTGACTATTATTGCAAATGCAATACGAGTCGCGGATCATCTGAAGCATCGGATGAAGTAAAGTATCCCTCCATTTCAGGCAATTGTGTTCCTTCAAGAGCTAGAATAATGCCAAGATTAGATAGGACACTCAAACGGGCCCTTCTCTCTTTTAGTGTAGTGGCGGCGATCGCCCTCTCTCAGGATTGGGCCATTTCTCAACCCCGCGCAACAACATCGTCCGTATTACTCACTCAAACCGCTACAGTACCTACTGTTGAAGCGGTTGCGAGTGTAGGAATAACGGTGTCAGATATGGATTCTCTCCTGGAATTTTACACCGAAATTTTACCCTTTCGCAAAATTTCAGATGTAGAAGTGTGGGGCAGTGAGTATGAACATCTGCAAGGTATATTTGGGGTGCGAATGCGAGTTGTGCAGCTACAGTTAGGTGATGAAGTCATTGAGCTGGTTGACTATCTCACTCCTGAAGGACGACCGATTCCCATTGATTCGCGCAGCAACGATCACTGGTTTCAGCACATTGCGATTGTAGTGAGTGATATGGATGAAGCCTATCAATATTTACGCCAGCATAACGTTCAACACGTTTCTACTGCTCCACAGCGTTTACCTGACTACATTCCAGCCGCCGCAGGCATTGAAGCGTTTTATTTCCGTGATCCAGAAGGACACAATTTAGAAATTATTGACTATCCGGAGGGCAGAGGCGATCCGCGCTGGCAAGACTCTAATAATGGGTTGTTTTTGGGAATTGATCATACAGCGATCGCCGTCTCCAGTACACCCACTAGCCTCACTTTTTACCGCGATTTGCTGGGGCTAACCTTAGCAGGTGAAAGTGAGAACTACGGTACAGAACAGGAGCATCTGAATCAGGTATTTGGGGCACGTTTGCAAATCAGCGGACTCCGCGCACCTGTGGGGATGGGTATTGAATTTCTGGAGTATCTTACGCCACCCGACGGGCGACCTTCACCCAACGATGCTCGTGCTAATGACCTGATAGGATGGCAAACTACACTGGTGGTTGAGGATGTGGAGGCGGTAGCGCGACGGGTGCGATCGGGTGGATATGAGTTCGTCTCGTCCGGTGTAATTCAACTGTCAAATGACCAGTTAGGGTTTCGCAGAGGGTTTTTGGTGCGCGATCCTGATGGTCATTTAGTCCGAATCGTGGAAGCAACAAACTAGAGATCTGTTCCTATGACTATTGAATTTGGACGAGAAGTTTGCGGTACGCTGCAAACAGCAGAATCGCGAGAATGGCTGGTGACAAACGGAATTGGCGGATATGCCTCTGGCACAGTTGCAGGACTATTGACTCGCCGCTATCACGGTTTGCTCGTTGCTGCGCTAAATCCGCCTCTGGGACGCACATTACTTCTCACCAAATTTGATGAAATAGCTCACTACAACCAACAGTCTTACTCACTTTCAGCAAATCGTTGGGCAGATAGAACGGTGAGTCCAGAAGGATATCGTTACATCGAGCGGTTTTTCCTGGAGGGAACGACTCCTGTTTGGCAATTTAGCTTGAGCGATGCTCAGCTTGAGAAGCGAATCTGGATGGAGCCTGGATGCAACACAACTTATGTGAAATATACTTTGAGCCGCGCCACACAGCCGCTAAACCTGACGTTAAAAGCTTTTGTCAACTATCGTGACTATCACGGCAGCACTCAAAATGACGGTTGGCAGATGAGCGTTGAGCCGATCGCCCAGGGCATCCAAATCACGGCTTTTCCAGGCGCAACTCCCCTTTATCTACACAGCCATACTATCGTCACTCCCGCTCATGAGTGGTACTATGGCTTTGATTTAGCAGTAGAGCGCGATCGCGGACTGAGCGATCGTGAAGACCACCTCCATGCTGCGACTTTTACCGCTACCCTCAGTCCAGGAGCAGTTTTAACACTGGTTGCTAGCACTCAATCGCAGTCTGATCTGAGTGAAGATACCTTTAAACTTAGATCTAACTATGAGCAAAAGTTAATTCAACTCTTTGAAATTAATCGCCCGATTCATGCCGAAAAAACTCCTGACTGGATTCATCAACTGGTGTTATCTGCTGACCAGTTCATCGTCGATCGCCCCTCATCTAGTGACCCCACCGGAAAAACCATCATTGCTGGATATCACTGGTTTGGCGATTGGGGACGTGACACAATGATTAGTCTATCGGGAATCACACTAGCTACAGGTCGGACAGAAATCGCCCGATCAGTACTTCGCACCTTTGCAAAATATGTCGATCAGGGAATGTTGCCCAATCGCTTTCCTGATGCTGGGGAAGCTCCTGAATACAACACCGTTGATGCAACGCTCTGGTATTTTGAAGCAATTCGCCAGTACTATTGTGCAACCGAAGATGATGACCTGTTGCGCGATCTGTTTCCGGTGCTGGCAGAAGTGATTGACTGGCACTGTCGTGGCACTCGCTACAGCATTCACCTGGATGCGGCAGATGGCTTGCTCTACGCCGGAACAGCAGGTGTGCAGCTTACCTGGATGGATGCGAAAGTTGGCGACCAGGTAATCACACCTCGAATTGGCAAACCGATTGAAATCAATGCGCTCTGGTATAACGCTCTTCGCACAATGGCAAGGTTTGCCCGCCAAATCGGTAGACCCCATCAGGAATATGAGGCGATCGCCGACCGCACTCTAGCCAAGTTCTCTCGCTTTTGGAACGACACAGCAGGCTACTGTTACGACGTGATCGATACTCCTAACGGAAACGATAACTCACTGCGACCGAATCAAATCTTTGCCGTTTCATTACCCCAAAGTCCACTCACGTCTCTTCAGCAGCAGCAAGTGGTAGATGTATGTGGGCAAATGTTGCTTACCTCTCACGGGTTGCGATCGCTCTCTCCTGACCATCCAGACTATGCCGGATACTATCGGGGCAACGGAGCAGAACGCGATCGCATTTACCATCAGGGCACCGTGTGGGGCTGGCTAATTGGTGCCTTCGCTCTGGCACATCTGCGAGTTTACAACAATCCTGCTCTGGCACAACAGTTCCTAGAGCCAATGGCAAACCATCTCACTACACATGGCTTAGGAACCCTCAGCGAAATTTTTGATGGCAATGCTCCCATGCTTGCTGGAGGCTGCATCGCTCAGGCCTGGACGGTTGCAGAAGTTTTGCGGGCTTGGTTAGCGATCGAGGATTCATAAAAACGAGTTTGGGCCTCGTTACCAAACCCCGGCTTGGTATAGCCTTACGCAAAAGGGTTAAGACAAGGGGCTTAAGATCCTTGTTAGAATCGTGGATCAAATAACCTGTAAAACCAGAATCTGTGTAGGGACATGGCATTGCCATGTCCCTACACAGGAGAATTACACATTAATAAATCCACAATCCTTAGCGTGGCGATCGCTTGATTTGTGTTCCATCTGCGTAAGTTCTATTTAATCAATTTAATAACCGAAACCACCAGCAGAAATAATCCACACCAAAGCATCGCAACCAGCGTTTCTCCTAACTTTGGCGAAATAATGATGATAAATCCCTGATCTTTAATCAAAGCAAAGAAACTTGAAACACAAAACGGCATCAAATATAGCCTGAACGTTTGCCAATAATCGCGTTGATTAGATCTACCCGACGAGACGCTCAGCAATAAAGCCGTCCCGATCACAGCGCTGATGCCAACCGCGTTAGTCCAAATTTTGGGTGAAGGATCAAAGTAGAAATAGACAATGACGATATACCAGATCAAGTAGCACCATAGAATTGCTTTATTTAACTTGATCTCATAGAAATACTGAATTAATCCTTTCATACTTCATTCAACACTGCTTAAAGGTTCTTCAACCTAGAATGAGTATTCAAGGATGAAGCATTACAGCCGCTTCTATGGATATAGGCTGATATCCTGCATCGGCAGGTGATACCACAGAAATGAAAATGAGTGGCTGATCTCCATCGTTGATTACACCGTGTACACAGCCAACCGGAGCAATGACCACATCTCCAGCGGCGATCGCCCCCATCGCCCCCGTCTTATCCAGATAATATTTTCCGCTCCCCTTTAAAATCGTCCAGGTATCTTGCCCATTAGGGTGAAGGTGTGGGGAAATTTCCTGTCCAGCTTTGACATACCAGCAACTACAGTTGCATCCTTAGATTCTGTAATCACTGAGCGGATAGGTTCTTCATCTGCTGGCTGCAAAAACTGAGAACTGTTGAATATTCTATCTATACTCATTCTTGCTCTTGACTCCGCTGGAAATAGGCTACACTCACCAAAACAGTGCTGTCTTTCAAAACTTTCTACGATTCGATTATTTCACTGAAAGCTTTGAAGCATTGTTTCATCGATAACCTTATACCAGTTTAGCTTTGAATCTTACACGAGTTCAGATCTGCGACTTCTCAAAGAAGTCGCAGATCTCAGTAGACAAGCGTTCTGCCCACGTTTCGTTTTGCTCTAAAGTTAAAACAATCTTTTGGTAAAACTCATTTTTGAGATCAAGGACAAGATAATGGCGATCGCCCGTCACATACCAAAACTCTCTGCCGCGATCGCTGTAATAAGTGCCTGCCGCGATTAAACCAGGAATTTCCGTTCCAGGCATTCTATACTTCAGCCCAGAAGCAGAGGGTTTCTCAGTTGAAACTCGCTCAACGTGTTCCAACGGAATCTCAAAAGCGTAGTTAAACTGTAGCGTCAACAGTTTTTCTAGGAAAGATAGGTTTATTTTGAGGCGATCGCCCTCTATCTGCAAATTCATTTAAGCCTCCAACATCTGTAGGCGATACAGGCTGGCATATAGTCCGCCCTGCTCCAGCAACTCATCATGACTGCCCGACTCCACCAATCGTCCCTGTTTCAGAACTAAAATCCGATCGACCTTGCGAATCGTCGAGAGGCGGTGAGCAATAATGATCGCAGTCCGACCCACCAGCAGTTTATCTAAAGCCTGCTGAATCATGGCTTCCGTCCCTACATCCAGGTTAGCGGTCGCTTCATCCAACACCAGGATGGGCGGATTACGGATTGCCGCCCGCGCAAATGCCAAAAGCTGTTTTTGCCCGCCCGACAGGTTAGTGCCTCGCTCTCTCAGCGGCGTATCGTACCCTTCGGGCAATTGCTCAATGAAACTGGCAACGTTGGTTTGCTCTGCCGCTGCTTTAACTTGCTCAATCGAGTAGGTTTCTCCTAAGGCAATGTTGCTTTTGACATCGCCTGCAAACAAGAAGCCATCCTGCAAAATCACAGCCATGCGGCGGCGCAGTTCTGCCTGGGGCATTTCTCGCACGTCAACGTTGTCCAACAAAATCTGCCCTCGATTAATTTCATACAGTCGGCAAAGCAAGCGGATAATTGAGCTTTTTCCTGCTCCTGTTGGCCCAACCAGCGCCACTTTTTCACCAGGGCGAATGGTGAAATCTAAATCTCGTAAAACATATTCATCGGGTTTATAGCCGAACCAGACGTGTTTGAAGCGAATTTCACCGGGACGGGAGGAAGGGGAAAGGGATGAGGGATGAGGGATGAGGGATGAGGGATGAGGAGAGGAGAGTTTAGAGTCGGTTGAGGGGGGAGTGCGAAGAGTAGGGGGTTCGGGGTCGCGGATTTCGATGGGTTCGTTGAGGATATCGCTGACTCGCTCTAGAGCGGTAAATCCGGCTTGAATAGCGGTGAATCGTTCGGCAAATTGGCGCAGCGGATTAAATAGGCGTTGGGCAAAGAGAATGAAGGTTGCCAGGTCTCCCAGAGGTAAGCTATTTTGCAGCACAAGTAAGCCGCCCAGCCAGAGAACGCCGCCGATCGCCACTAGCGCAATCCACTCTAGCGTAGCTGAAACGGCTGAGTCGTAGAAGATAGTTTTGTCAACTTCGGCAACGTACCGGCGGTTGATGGTGCGAAACAGTTCAGAGTTAAATTGCTCTCGGCGAAAAAGTTGAACGACACCAATGCCAACGATATTTTCTTGCAGAGTAGAGTTGAGCGCAGAAAGTTCTTCTCGCGCTTTGTAGTTGGCGATGCGAAACTGATGCTGAAAGAAAATCGTCAGACCCGTCACCGGAATCAACATCAGCACTAGCATCAGGGCAAGCTGCCACTGTCGAGTAAACATGATGACGGTGATGACCAGCATCGAAAACAGGTCGCTGACGATGCCGATCGCCCCGGTTGAAAACACATCTCCTAGCGCATCTACATCACTGGTGAGGCGCGTAATCAGTCGGCCGACGGGAGTGCGATCAAAAAATCGGGCGGCAAGGGACGTGACATGATGAAATAAATCATCCCGAATTGCAGCCGTGATTCGCTGTCCGACCTTTTGAATCAGGTAGCCCTGCAAGCCGTCCAGCGTCAGCCGAACGGCGATCGTGAACATCAGCAAAATGACCAGGATGTTAAGCCCTTGAGAGAGCGATCGCCCTTCCAAAAACCACATCACCGGGTCATCTCGCAGCAGAGAAACTGCCTGCCCCACTAGAATCGGCTGAACGGCTTCTGCTAAGGAAAGCGGCACGAGGAAAGTGAGGGCGATCGCCAACAATCGCTTATTTCGCAGCGCATAGGGAACTAGCCGCAGTAAAAGTCGCCAGTCTGTTTCTTGAACCCGCTTTTTCTGACCCTCTGTGGTCGTGCTGGTCATGCCAACCCCTGAACATCAACCGCGTCGCTCAAAGCCACGCCTTCCAACTGTAACGCAGGAGACTTTTTATTTGAGCATAACGCGATGTGCAACTTCGTCAAACCTTTTGTGGGATGGGCATCTTGCCCATCCGGGCAGGTGAGACACTCACCCCACAGGTCATCTAATCCGCAATCCTAAACTGGAACCAGCGTCACTGCTCTAATCTGCTCAATTCGTTCCTGTAAACCATCCTGATTGAGCCGATAGCTGAGGGGATGGGCAATCAGACGGGCTGTAGTGTCAAACAGGCGATCAATCTCCGTTAGATTGTTCTCCTTCAGCGTTCGCCCAGTTGCCACCAGATCGACGATCGCCTCTGACATTCCTGTAATTGGCCCTAGCTCAACCGAGCCATAAAGCGGCACAACTTCCACAGGCAAATCCAGGTTTTGAAAATATTCGTAGGCGCAGCGAACAAACTTAGACGCAACCCGGCTGTGGGGCGGCAAATCTAGCGCCGAACGGTAGGAACTGGAAGCCTTGACCGCAACCGACATCCGGCAGCGCCCAAATCCTAAATCTGCGAGATGGGCGACTTGTGGCTGCTTTTCGCGCAAAATATCGTATCCAACAATTCCCAACTGCGCCTGACCATATTCGACATACACAGGCACGTCATAGTTTCGCACTAGCAGTGCTTTAGCCGTATGGCTAGCATCCCAAACCTCTAGCTGGCGATTAGAGGAATCTAGCAGAATGCTAAAGTCCAGCCCAACTTCTTTGAGTAAACGAACGCTGTCTTCTAACAGTCCGCCTTTAGGCATTGCAATCGTCAACATAAAATCAAAACAGCAAATAGGATTGAGGTCGTCATCTGGATAGAGCGTATCACCAAGTAAATTCTTTCCAGCGGTTTTGGCGATCGCCTATTAAGGACAATTTTTTTATGACCAACGGCAATCGATTGCAACGATGACACTCGTGACATTGCTGCGATCGCCGCTCCCTGTGTGGCACTAGCGTAAGGTTTAAAGCTGGCTTCTCCAGTTGGCGACCGCCTCCTGCGCCGCTGCATGAGCGGGCGTATTTGCAGGAACCAGCACAGCCGTTTGGATTGCACGGTTTAACTGACCCTGGTTTGCACGAGAACGCGCTAAGTCGAGAATCGTCTGACTCCACTCGCCAATTTGCTGCTGCGCCTCGTTGTGCAAGGGTTGACCTGCGGAAATTTGACGAGCAACGGCGATCGCCCGATGGTAAGAAGAAGCCTGGTTTCGGCGAATTAAGCTTCTGGCTTGCTGCAAGGTTTCCTGGTTGGTTTGCTGCTGCTGCCACTGGGCGATCGCCTGTTGAGCCGCCGAATAAACTCCAGGGTTGGTAGACGGCACCAACCGGGCAGCGGCGATCGCAGAGTTTAAGTTTCCCTGTCCGGCTCTACCTTCTGCCAGGTCGAGAATGACCTGACTCCAGGTAGTGATACTTCGCTGCGCCTGATCGTACAGCGGTTGCCCCGGACGAATTTGACGAACCTGGACGATTGCTTGACTAAAATCGGAAGCCTGGTTGGTTGCATTCAGCGCTCTAGAGCGACTCAGTACCGCTCTGGCATTGTTTAGAATCGCCTGGTTCCGCTGACGCGCCTGCTCTAGCGCCTGTTCTGCCTGCATTCGCAGTTGATTGTAATCTTCGGTGCGCTGCTCAGGTGGCACCTGATCTAGTAGGGCGATCGCTTCTTCCTGTCGCTGATTTTGCAAGGCAGCACGAGCAGCTTCTACAGAAGCGGACGATTCTGCTGGAGTCTCAGCAGCAGGCGGACTGCCTGCATTAGGAGGCGATCCAGCGTCGGGTGACGCTGGCGGAGCCATAAATGAACTCGCTCCCTGAGATGAGACATCATCGGCAGGCGAGGGAGACGTTTCTGGAGCAGCAGGACTGGGACTAGCGGGTGAAGCGGTTGGAGCGATCGCTTCCGGCTCCGCAGAATTCTCAGAAATCGGCTCCGGGTCAGGCAAAAATGAATTTCTCAAGGCTGACCAGTTGCTTAACAGCACGCCCAAAATCAGCAGCAGCATTGCCGCCCCGCCCCACAGCCGCACTCGTTGCCAAAACAGGTCGTCAGAGACAGAATCAACGTCCTCATACGCTATGTCCACTGAGGCAGAAGAATCAGGGCGATGGGTTCCTTTGCCGTTCAACGGCTCAACATTTCCGTTGAGGGTTTCAGGTGCTAGGACTGGCTCAAACTCATCTGCGTTAGAGGGCAATGTCGGATAAACAATCAGGTTTTGAGAAGAGCTAACCGACGAGCTGGCTGGTAAATCCGTTGGGGCATTATCAGATACGCGGTCAGGACCGTATGCCCCGACTTTGGCGATCGCCCGCTGCGGCAAAATGAGTTGATGTCTTTGCTCAACCGGAATGATGGCAAGGGGCTGCTGTTTGGGTCGCCAGTGGTAGTCGCTGAGGGCGGGCAGGCGATCGCTCAAATAGTGCGCCAGCGAGTCTGGCGTGATGCAGCCGCGATAGCGCAACCCTTCTAGCAGCGCTGCTGTAAACAGCCCCTGGCGCAGGGCTAGCGTTTCATAGGAAGCTTGCTCAGGCTGACACGACAACAGCGTCGCAATGCCGTAGGTGTCTGCTAGAACGACCGTCTGTTCGCCAACGCCTTCGCCAGCCAGAGCATTTTGGCTACGATTCATGTCTAGCGTTAGCAGGATTTTGTCAGTCGGCGCGGTCTTCAGCAGCTTAAACAATTCTTCAATGGCAATGCCTGTGCTAGATACTTGCTCCGGATCGCTGTCAATCGGCATCAGGTAATCTCGCCCTTCAAAGCGCATTCCATAGCCGCTAAAAAAGCACCAGAGGAAGCTACCCGCTGGCAGTTGCTCCTGGCACAATTCAGCAACGTAGCTGCGAATATTGTCTCGACTGGGATAAATTGCACCTCGGTCAACCGCCGTATTGGAATCTATTAGCAGCAGGCACTGATCGGGAGCAAAACCTGCCTCACCAACCCAAAAGTCGCGCACTGCCCGCGCATCGCGCTGTGCATAGACCAGCGGTTGGAAGGACTTATACTGATTGATGCCAACTGCGATCGCCCAGTAACTTGTCATTACAGATGCCCCAAATAAATACTAAATAGGGTGCCCAGAAGATAACACAAATAAGCGGTTGATAGGCAAAAATTACGCAATCTTGAGGCAAAGCTTGAGCTAAAAAACTAGCAGAGGATCAGAATCAGTGTAGCCCACTACCGCTCTGTGCCTTATTGTTATGTAAGGTTAGTGATGATTGATTTCAACTCAATCTGAATCCAGACTTTAGCAATTCACCAAAGTAAAGGATCATCTTTAGGGAGCATGACTAGGCATTCTTAAGTCGCTATCTTCTACAACAGATGGCAACATCAAGTTAGCAGCTTTGATAGAGCTTGCCGTTGCCTTTCAGCCTTAGAAGAATCTTTGGAGGAATCTGCTGTGAACTATTCAAAGGAACGTTCAGAATTTGTTTCTATTAAAGGAAATGTTCAGGTTAGACCCCGGTTTTATTATGGTCTGAAAAGGGCGATCGCCCCCGTCATAACTCCTGTGATGGCAACTGTCTTGGGGGTGTCAAGTGGAGTTTTATTATTGGAGGCGATCGCCCTCCAACCTGTCTACGCTCAGTCCAGCCCAGTCAGCGTTTCTCTCCAGCGCCAACCCAACGAAAGCTTTGAAACCTTCATCTCCAGAGCCGAAGCTGCCGCCAGAGCAACCGCACAGCAGAACTTTACAGCCAGTGCAACCAGCAATATATCTGTCACCGTTTTAGGTGAAAGCGCTGGGTTAGTCGCACCCCTTTTGTCGTTAGAAGTTACCCGCGACAACTGGCGCAGCCGACCCGAACCGCAGCAATGGGCAACCTACTACAGCGATGCTAGAACGCTGCTGGGCTTTGAGAGTCTTGCCCCTGCCACTGCTGCACAGCCCACCCCTACCGCTCCAGATCAACCCACAGCACCCTCCACCGACCCGGCTACAGCCGAGCCAACCGCTCAACCCCCTGCCACCGCTCCAGCGACGACCATCATACCTCCTGCTGTGCCCCCTGCGGCTCAGCCTGCACCGTCAGGGTCTAATGATGCGACTCCCGGTGAACCTCAGCAGGCTCCAGGGTCCACCGATACTCAACCTGGCATCAACACACCCACTCCGCAGCCCGCCGAACAGACCGATAGCACCGCAGAAGATACTCCGCAGCCCGCTCTTGGAGACCCCAACGTTGGCGACGCAACCGACAATGCCCCCCAACCTCAGAACAATACTCAGCAGCCCGCACCGGGAGATCCCAATGTTGGTGATCAAACTACCACCAATGAAACTCCTCAGACTGAAGTGGATACTCCAGGAAGCGTTTCTGCCCCCGGACCGATTGGTGTGCCTGAAGTTTTCGATCCTGGTCCAATCGGAGCGCCGCGCTCAGGCGTTAGAAACTAATTACAACCTGCTTCCCTGTGCGACAGGTAGCCGAAATTGCTCTATACTTGAAAGGTTGTAAAAAATTCAGCATTCACGGCCATGGCTCAGCCTAAGAAGAAAACGTCCAAGTCTAAGCGAGACAAGCGCAAGGCGACCTGGAAGCGCAAAGCAGCGTTGCAAGCTCAAAAAGCTCTCTCGCTCGGCAAGTCAATCCTGACTGGGCGCTCTACTAGCTTTGTCTACCCTGATAACGAAGAAGAGGAAGAAGAGTAGACTATGGCAAAGATTGCCATAGAAGTCTGGTGAAAGTGGGACAAATTTCTCGGAGCGTGAACTTCAGCGGCTAATTCTGCTACACAGTTAGGTAGAGGGTTTTGCTCATTGCCTACCCTCTTTAACCGCTGCCACCCTGAGACTCCTATGCTGGGAAAATTTTTTCAAAAACCAGGACCCGAACTGCAAGACCGAGTTCCTCCAGGACAACACCTGACCAAAGGGTTTCCGGTGCTGACCTATGGACAAACCCCGACTGTCAACCTCGAAAACTGGGAATTTAAAGTTTGGGGTCTGGCTAAACCAGTCACGTTTAACTGGTCAGACTTCATGCAGATGCCCCAAAGTAACTTTACAGCCGACTTTCACTGCGTCACAACCTGGTCCAAACTGGATGTACAGTGGACTGGGGTAAAAGTAACAGATTTCATGAAGTCTGTGGAGATTGACCCCAAAGCTGCCCATATCATGGAGCATTGCTATGGGGGCTACACAACCAACATTGCCGTTGAAGATTTCCTGCGAGAAGAAAATTTCTTTGCTCACACTGTGTTCGGCGATCCTCTCCCTTCTGATCACGGTGGCCCACTGCGGCTAGTCGTGCCTCACCTGTATGCCTGGAAAAGCGCCAAGTGGATTAGCGGACTGGAGTTTCTCGACCACGAAGAACTGGGCTTTTGGGAGCGCAACGGCTATCATCGCCGAGGCGAACCCTGGGCTGAGGAGCGCTACAGCGGGCGGTTCTCTTAGGTGTTGGTCTTTCGTTATTGGTCATTGGTTATTTGTAAACAGTCAACGACCAATGACCAGTGACAAAAACTCACCCCTGCAACCCACAGCAGTTCACCACCATTAGCATCAGGTCTTCTAACATTGGGTCTTCCAGGAGTGCCTGATTTAAGGCAAATCCCAGGATGGCGCTACCGAGAGGAACAGTCAGGTTGTCAATGCCGAATTTGGAGAAAGCTTCTAAGCCTGTGGCAGTGAGAGCGATCGCCCCTGCAACTGCCCAGGTTTGCCAAATATTGCCTTGAAGACTAAGTAAGATCAGGCTGCTGACAAGATAGCTGGCGATCGCCATTGTCAACGACCCTTCCCAGCTTTTCTCCACGTCCCAGAGTTTGTAGCGGTGTCGTCCCCAACGTTGCCCTACCAGAGCCGCCAACCCATCTCCCCAAGTCATAACCAGGATGCCTAGTACTGCATACTGGGGCTGCTGCTGCCAAAAAAAAGCAATCAGTATGCCAATGCTGACCGCATAAAAGAAAGTTCCTAAACTCTTGCGTCCAACGCTGTTGAGGCTGGGCAGCAAAGCAACTCGGTAGGACAAGAGCGTAACAGCACTAAACAGAATTGATGCAGCAATGCCTACCCAGCTTGGAATCTGAAACCACCAGGCTAGCAAAATCACATTGCCCGTACCGATGTGAATCACCTTTCGGACTGCCTCTGGCTCTGCCCACTTTGAGCGGTTTAGCCCTTCTGCCAACAGCAAAACAAAGCCTAACCAGGCCGCGACGATCAGCAGTTGCAGCCAGAGAGCTGGTGCAGATTCTAACCAGGAAGTTGAGCTAACCAAAAGCTGAAGCGTTGAACGAGAAAAGATTGCTGCTTCTAACTTTAATGGATTTGGTGGGGCACTGGTCACTTACTTGCAGGCAAGAGGCTTAAGCCCTTAATTTAAGTCGAGACTGATGCAGCTTGAAAATATAGCAATACCAAAGGTAGGTTAGTCCAATGGAAACGGCAAAGCTTTGATCAGCAAGGTTATCCCTCATCCCTCATCCCTCTCCCTCATCCCTCATCCCTTCATTCTTACGCTCTCACCCCCTCAGCCTCCGTTATACTAATCCTTAAGCTTTGTTTAATTTTGTGATGTCTGTCCAAATTCCCTCAATTCAATTTTTTGAAGGCGTTTCTGAAAAACTCAGTGATGTCAGCCTCAGACGCAACCGCGTTTCTGGACTTCGTAGTGTGCTATTGGTGTTTCAAGAGTTGAAGTCTCTGGAAAGGTTTAGAAGCTACACCAAAAGGTTTACAAACTCCGTTCGTTTAACCGATGAGGAAGGCGAAATTAATATTGAACCCTCCTCTGTGCAGTTTATTTTTGGTGGCCCAGAAGGGGACGATTTAAGGCGGGTAGAGTGCAAGTTTGAGATCGAGCGGGAAGACCACTGGGAGCGGTTTATGCGATTTATGCACCGCTATGCAGCGGCAAATGGCATGATTTATGGGGAAGTTTCATGAAAGTAGCAGTGACGGGTGCAACGGGGTTTGTCGGCAACCGATTGGTAGAGCGACTCAACGCCGAAGGACACACGGTTGTCGTGCTGACCCGCAACCTCGATCGGGGTAAACGAGTTTTTCCAACTTCAGCGTTTCCAAAGGTGGAGGTGGTAGCCTACACGCCCCTGGAGTCGGGTGAATGGCAAGCCGTAATTTCTGGCTGTGATGGCGTGGTTAATCTGGCGGGAGAGCCGATTGCTGAAGGCCGTTGGACACCGCAGCGCAAGCAAGCCATTTTAGATAGCCGCAAAATTGGGACTGAGAAGATTGTGGAGGCGATCGCCCAAGCAAATCCTAAACCCTCGGTGTTGGTTAACGCCTCTGCAATTGGCTACTACGGCTCCAGCGAGACAGTAACGTTTGATGAGACCAGTCCGCCTGCGGATGACTTTTTGGCACAAGTTTGCCAAGCCTGGGAAACCGCTGCTAGCAAAGTTAAGGAGAGCAGTACGCGGCTGGTCATTTTACGCACGGGAATCGTGTTGGGGATGGGTGGAGCGATCGCCAAAATGCTGCCTCCCTTTCAACTCTTTGCAGGTGGCCCAATCGGCAGCGGCCGCCAGTGGGTTTCCTGGATTCATCGAGAAGACTTAGTGAATTTAATTCTGAGTGCTTTAACTCAGCCCAACCTGGAGGGAACCTTCAACGCGACTGCGCCAAACCCAGTTCGTATGGCTGAACTCTGCACTGCCCTGGGGGAGGTGTTAAACCGTCCTTCCTGGCTACCTGTGCCTGACTTTGCAATAGAAGCTCTTCTGGGAGACGCAGCCGTAGTGGTTTTAGAAGGACAGCGAGTTTTTCCCAAGCAAACGCAGGCTTTCGGCTTCAATTATCAGTACCCTGCTGTTAAGCAAGCTTTGCAGGAAATTCTTCACAAAGTTTAGAGCTAATCTTCGATCTGCTTAGCAGAAACTTCCACTGCTTCTACATCTACCGTACCAGGAGGGGTAAGACGGTGGAAATGCCCCTTCTCCATCTTCAGAGGTTCACTACAGTTGGGGCAGCGCAACTGCATTCCATTGATCGCAGTAAAGCTGTAGCTACACACGGGGCAATGGTCTTCAACCAGATTGCGCTGCAACCACCAGCGGAAACCGAGAAAAGCGATCGCAGGGGTAATTAAAAGCAAGCCAATCAAGATAAAAAAGGATTTGACCAGCCAGCCTAGCCCAATTGAACCCAGCAGCCAAACGACCGCAAATAGGGTGAGCCAAAACTAAAGCCAGATAGGTTTAGCTGTAGGTTTTTGTAACTGTTTTGGTTCACAGATGATC
>JAAUTN010000638.1 GCA_012031415.1 Leptolyngbyaceae cyanobacterium SM1_4_3
CTTTGTCAAGCAGAGACAGTTTTGTAAGCAGTTCATTTAGCTCAACTGCTGTCTTCTTGTAACGATCCACTCTTTCTTCATAGTCGGCATAGTTTCCTTGCCGATAGTAAGACTTGTTGTAAAACGCAGGATCAACACTCATGACTTCTTTTCAACTTTCAGAACGTGACCAAGACGTAAAATGTCTTGCTGAACAAGTTCGGGAACAACTGAAACAGGTGCTAATAGCAAGTTGTTGGATATTCTTTCCCAACGTGCCATTATCTTTTCTAACCTGCTATGCATCTCTTGCATTGACATTTGAAAGCACCACTATCATTCCCTGCTAGTATCATTAACTCAAAAGGGCAAAGTTGAGAAATATCTTTCACTTTGACAGAAAGATTCATGGCTCTGGCTATTTGGAAAAGATTGATTGGAGAGGTTTTTTGGCATCTCATGATGAATCATTCATGACCATATATGAGATGTTGAAATTGATTGTCAAGGAGTCTAGGCAAAATTCTTATCTGGCAAGTCCTTGACGACATAGTTCAAGACTTGATTGCTTTTTGAGTAATAGCAGTGAAAGCAATTTGGTTGAATATCAATGTCGTAAGGGTTCTTTCCCGACTTAAATCTCTCGTTCATCTTGTCCCAAGTTTCTTTGATCTTGTCGATCTCTGAGAGCTTCCAAGTGTCATGGTAGTTTCTGTGCTTCAACACGTGTGAAGTGCACATGTACACTCCATTCCAAACCCAATAAGGACGAATCATTCCAACCCAACAGCCTTCTTCAAAAGCATGAAAGTCTTCGTTGATTTCTTTGATGAAGAACTTGGAATGCGCATCCAGTGTCTTTACAATATCTCCCCATTCCTTCTTGATTGAGATGCTCTGTTCTGTAAGACAGTCAGATGCTATTCTGACGAATTTGATTTCTGGATTGAGCTCAACTAACTTTGCTATTTTCTCAATTGACTCAACTGTTGTTCCATCATAATGATGTAAGAGAAACCTAGCTTAGAAAGAGGGAATCCTGAAAAGTCATAGTCCTCTGGATTCTTTCCTTCGTCGAGCTTTATCAAAGAAACTCGAACCCAAGAGAGCTTGTCTGCGTTCTCTGGTTTGAGGTGCCTTGAGAGCTTTTCTGTGTTGGTAATGACACCAATCTCATACCCAAGGGAATGAGCGAGCTCAACCACATGATTGATGTTTTTATCCCCGTCCTTGTAAAGAAGAGGGTTTCCACCGCCTGTGTTATGACAGAGAATACCTTGAACCGTGATGAACCTATGGGTTTCATCCACAGAAATGTCATAGACAAACTCTTCTATGTCAGGCTCTTCAATGATTTCAACTATGTTCAGTGTGTAAGCATCATCTGAAATGAACTTCTTCTCACTTTGAGAAGACTGGTCTGTACTGGTCACATACCAATAATCTGAGTTTAATAACTTCTTCTTTTCTGTTCTTGCGACCAATCCAAGCTGGTCATACAAAAAAAACGAACTTGTCAGCCGTTTGCTTTGAATGGAATGCATAAATTTCATAAGGGTTCCATCCCTCAGAACATTCAGTTATTATAGCTCCTTGCAAAAATGCTTTCTGCATTTCTTGCGGTATGTTAAACAGCAAGTCAGGAAGTTGTCGTTCGCTAAGTTTTTTTTCTGGTACCAAACTCAGAAAAATATTAGCCAATTCTTCTGAATAAGCTGTAACGTAACTAAACGATTGCGAGTTACAACTAACACTAAATGGAATTCCGAGTCTTGAAAGTGAATTGACAATCTGTTCACTCTTATCTACATCTTCATCTTCATCTGAATACGTTTCTAAAGAAAAGACTACTGTTTTTCTTTCTTTGATTGTGATTGTTTCAACTGTTCCAAGCGAACAAAACCAACCTAACAATCTACAGAAATCTTCTGTTACATCAAACTTAGCTGTTACAGGTTTGTTCCCGGAGATGTATGTTGTCTCTACCGCTGTTTGATATTTTGTAGGTCTGGGTGGCCTTGTCAGTACAACTGCATCGCCCGGCTTGGCCAAGCTAACAGGCTTGTAAACAACTTTGCCATCTTCATAGAAGAAGACACTGTGACTCTTTGTGACTGTTACTCTCCGACCTTCTTGCAGAACAAGAGTATAAAGAGGTCTTTTTGTGGATGCTTAATCCATTGAGTGATGGCACCAAGTGCCAACTTGTTGTCTTCTGTTAACGTAAAGGAGTTCTGAGACTTCCTTTTTTCATTAACAACTTGCTCAATAGTCTTCAGCGAAATAAAATCCTTCTTCTGTTTGCAGAGGGATTATTTCATCACCACGAACACTCAATTCTAATGCCTTCGCTCCAAGTTCCTTAAACTCTCTAAGCCCCTTTTCAATAACAGGCCAAGAGAGCTTCTTTGTAACATCTCTCCAAGAGACGGAGCAAAAATCGCAGTTACTGTCACAATTTTCGGTTGGTGCTAGTTGCACTGTAATAGGCTGGAAACGCTTTTCATGTTGAATCTTGTACAGCACATCTGTGTGCTGCAACAGCTTGCCACCCCAGGTCGAATAAGCCTGTGTCTGAGACTCATAGCTTGGAAGAGGTCTACTCTCATGACTTGGGCCTTGAAGTGTATCAAAACAACGTTCAGCTTTCTTCTTGTTTCACTTGACATCTTGCTTTACATCCTCTTCTGCTGCTTCAAACATTGTTTGTGTAAAGTCTTCCATTGCCTTTGACACATCAGGATTATTTGACTTGTGAGGAAGCCAACAACCTTCCCTTTCCATCTCCCGTTGACAATAGTTCACCATCTCAAACAAGGTTTTGAACCTTGGGTGGATCAAAACCACCAAGTCAAGACCCTTGCGGATTAACCTACGAACAGAATAAAACTCATGAGAAATTGCATGGTCATCATTCTCCACGAACAAGACTGTCCTATGGCCAACAGGATGGTTAAGTCTTTTCTCAAGCTCTACAAGCATCTCTTTTGGAGCAGCAGGAAAGTAAAGAATGTCAAACTGAATTTTGGGGTTCATGGGATTTGTTAAACTGTTCTATGAACGTTAGTAGCTTTTGAGCATCTTCTTGTCTTTTGGGTAAGAGGTTGTCGTATAGAACCTGCACGTTATCTCTTACACCTCTTGCCTGCGTTTCACTGTATGTTGAATCTTTCGCTTGCTTACCAACAGCCCAATGCAAATGCTCAGTATAGATTCTTGGCTCAAATATTCTTCTTCCAATTGCGGAGCTGACATCCGTCAACCAAGTATCATTAAAATCACATGAGAAAAAGGCC
>JAAUTN010000146.1 GCA_012031415.1 Leptolyngbyaceae cyanobacterium SM1_4_3
CGCTCCTGTTGCTCTACTGGCAACCCTTACCGCTGCAACGGTTGCCTACGCAGATGTGCAAACTCCTATACCATCGGGTCAGTCGGTCAGCCGAGGTGCTTCGGGGGGGTTCGCAGTCTAGCCAATGTGGTTTTATTGCCAGTTCACCGAATGAGGTTGTTAGAGTTACCGGAGGCAACGCCTCACTGCGCTTTACCGTCCAGAGTGAGGGCCAACCTACGCTGTTAATTCAGGGTCCGGGTGGACGCAACCAGTGTGTAATGGCAGATAGCTTTTCGGGTGGCACGATTGAGGTTCCTGGTGTGTGGGAACAGGGAACCTACTCTGTGTTTGTGGGCGATCGCGCTCAAGCCAGTCACCCCTACACCCTAACTATTGTGCAAGAGAACTGACAGGTTTCGACTGCGTAACACCCAAATTTCTGTAAGAGCGAACGACTGTTCGCCAGGTTGATATATCGGTCTGAGACAACAGTGCCTACTTAAGCTGGGATAGAGTCGTTTGGTTAAGCTGCTCGGCCAGCTTTTCAACTTTCTGCTGAAGCTCATTCATCTGCCGCTGAAGTCCGTCTACTCGTGTGGACTCCAGGGCAGAAGGCAGTTCAAAAAAGTGACGAAGAGCCTGAACCACAACTGCCGTTTTGTCCTTCCCGGTGGATCTGGACTCAGATTCGATCGCCTGTACCACATCATCTGGCAGTCTAAATGCTACTAACTTACTAGCCATTTTTGCTTAAATTTACTGTTTAATATCACAAACCGTTTGATTTGTTGGCTGACAGATTTTTACGATGCCAGATGACGGGTCTAGCTCTATCTAAACGTATCAGCCTGAAGCGAGCTAAGCCACTTTATGTATCAAGACTTCACGGAATCTACAATTTACCGTAAACGGTCTTTGAATCGAAGGAAATAAATGTTACATTGCCCCTCCTTTCACGTGGCTTAACCTTAGGAACATCGTGACAGTTTATTCGGTCAAGCTCCTGAACCCTTCCGTTGGTTTTAGCAAGTTGCACTACCTATAATCTCAGCGTCAGGAGAACCCGTGATTGAGCTAAGCGTATTTGAGGCTGAGTGCCAATTGCAGCAGCTATTGTTGCGTCTTCGGTCAGCCGAGACTGCTAAGCAGGCTCTAGCTAAATTGATATGCGGTGCCCATGAAAGGGCATTGAGATATTCGGACAGAAATCCCCCCGGTCAGGACGAGCATCTGACTTTAGAAGGGGTGCTGGTGCTGTACGTTGCAGCACGAGTTGCAACTAGGCGCAGACAAATAGAGTCCGTGCTGCGCGAAAGTGAAGCAAACTTTCAAGCAATGGCTGAGACAGCAACTTCCGCTATTTTTATCTATCAAGACGAGCGGCTTTGCTACGTTAATCCGGCTACTGAACAGATGACAGGCTACACGCAAGCAGAACTCTGCACTATGAATCTCTGGGATCTGGTTGATCCTGATCTGCTCACCCATGCCAACAGGCTAGAAAACCAACTGGGTAAACCTGTGTTTTTTCACCATGAGCTAGAAGTGGTGACAAAATCAGGTGAGAGTCGCTGTCTAGAAGTGACGGCAACCTGGGCCGAATTTAAGGGCCGTCCTGCTTTAATTGGCACTGCACTCGATTAAGAATGCTTTTCACCTTTTGCAATCATCCTCGAAAACTAATCCTCTCGAAAAACTTTGGTTTCCTCCTCGTACAAAAACTGGATATCAGCACGCAAAGCATTCCGAAATGCACCTTTGGCTTTCCAAATTGTCTCTATCTGCTCTTTGGAATACTTACCTTCGATTTCAGGTTCTTCCCTAAGAGCTTTGCGTAAGGTGTAAAGCTTTCCTACTGCATTGGGCGACAGCAACAGGAAAGCTTGGACACCGTGCCATGCATCAAGTTTTGCGAGAATAGCCTTGAAATATGCTTCAGATAAATCCTCCCCTGGATCAGACATTCGTGATCTTCGTAGCCCATCTGTGATGGCGATCGCTTCTGGATACTTTTCAAGTCTCAAGTCGTACAGTTTAGAAGTCATGCTCCTTTGCAGTTCTCGCTCAAATTTTTCCCGCTCTGACTTCAAGGTGTTTTTATTAGTTAGGTAGGAGATAAGCGCAATGATGAGAGATACAAGTGTGCGATCGCAGCACTCAATACTCCTGTAAGCAATTCCATAAAAGTTTCCCAAAGCTCCATACAAAACTTCTATAGCGGTAGCCATATTGATCAGGACATTTGGATGGCGCGGCTCCACCGCGCCACCCAAACGTCCATGTCCTAACCTAGCTGACTACAGCTATAGTATTAAACTTTGAGAAATTATATTTCTATATGCTTGATTAAGACGGTTTCAGTGTGAAAGCCCTCCACTGCACGGAGGGCTTTCACACTGAAACGGGTTCTGGGGTAGGCGCGTAGCGCTATTCACTTCAATTTAAACAAAAAAGATCGGCGACTTTTTTGAGAAGTCGCCGATCTTAGCGCTCGTTTTGTGGATCTAGGGTGCATCAGGATCGCCATAGCCAATTACAGCAATCTTATGGCGATAGACTAACTCGCCCCCATACCATCCGGTAATGCCCAGCAAGGCGGCGACAATAAGCGACAAGATTAGACCAGTCGGTAAAACGGCCCCTGTGACATTATTCCAGCGCAATACCAGATTGATTAGAGTCAGGACTAGTACTGCGACGTTACCCACCATGTGTGCCCAACCTGCACTGTGTTTCCGTACTCGCCCAATTCTAAGAAAGTCCAGCATTCCAGTGATAGCAGCGACGATTCCAGTCACTAGACCCGCAGCAATTAGCCAAAATGAAGCCCTTGCCCAGAAGGTATCGCTAACGAGCCAATACACAGCATCCGTTGCAAACGCACCGACTAGGAATGCGATTGGAATGGTCACAATTACGGGATGAATGGGATGTCCGGCGATCGCCACTGTACTTGGTACACCGCTATCCCGGTATTCTCTTTCATCACTCTCAATAATTGGGGGAATGTTAGGCGTTTGAGTCATGCTGGTTCTCCTGATAGGGAAACAATAAGCGGATCGTTAAACTTACAAATTTGCCTGCAAATTCGTAACAGTGAGTCAACACAATTTACGAAGAAAACTGCTCGATATGGGCCGCCGTCTGGAGCAACAACTTACCCTCAGAAATATCTAACTTCTGAATTTTAAGAGTCATTCCTTCTAGCTCAAAATTGCGTAAATCTAGCAGTTCGGCGGAGCGTTCCAAAAGCGCTTCTGTTAACTCTGGCGATGGATTTTTACCATCCTGGTATTCTACTTGCGTTAATACAACTCGTTGCCCGCCTTCATCAATTTCTGGCTTTGCTGTAAAAGCAACGGGTTCATTTCCCCCTGTTTCTCTAATTACCATCGTGGCGCTTAAAGCAACCTTTTCTGAGTCGAGTAAACGAAAATCAACTTGTGGAATATCAACTTTGACGGGCTTACCTTCTAGATGTACGTCCAGTTCCTGCATTTTGCTCCGAATATATTCAGAGTTAAATGCCCGATTGATATCTTGCTCTAGTAAAACGACCTGAGCCGAAGCATCAGCGGGACGGGTTAGCTCCACTTTGCCAAAAGCGATGCCGAGCGGATTAATTGAAACATTACCCGTTTGAAGGCTCATATCTTCAACTCTCAGGTCTTTCTCCATTACCATTCCTTTACTTTGAATGGAAACGGAGTCTACCTTTCCTTGAGCGAGTTCGAGTGCCTGTGCATCGACATCAACTTCAACTTCTTGCACTTCATCTAACTGGCTCTTGATACCGATTTCAGCAACTTTGCTCAGTGCTTGCCCTTCAAGGCTTCTATTATCTTTGGTCACACGTTCCAACTTTATAGTTCAAAAAATTAGGCGGTTCGGTAATTTGCATCTACCCAGCAGCGGGGCAACTCTTCACCAGAAGGAAACTTCAGATTTTTCTTGCTAATGGAGGCAGGTTCCTGCTCCTCCTGCCCGGCCTGTACCTGAGCAGAAATCGAAGCTTCAACAGGATTGAACAGCGCTTCTGGGTCAAGAATTTCGACCAAATCTCCAGTTTGCTTATCTTCTAAAAACATTATGATTTCCTATTTTTCTGGGGTGAAGTTAACGAAGCTAAACTTACTACGATCCCTTTCTGGGTTCACGCCTCAGTTTAGAGTGTCTGAATTGAACTCTCCTCGTTCGCAAGACAGATTAGCCCAATTGACTTTTGTGGCTCTGGCATGAAGCTTTTGCCGCTAATAAAACCTAAGCTAAAGATAAATTTGAAACAGGATTACTTAGAGATAGGGTCAAAACGAACCACAGCCCAATAGAAGAACCACAGCCCTGGTTGACTGACAAAACTTCTAGAACCATTGACACACCGTAGGCTGGTTGAAGCAGAGCGGAACTCAACAAGGTCTGCACAGAGGTTGGTTTCACGTTGTTTCACCCAACCTATTATCAGAAGATTTTTTAGTCAATCAGGGAGCAACAGTCAGTTCGCCCAAAAGTCTAGACAGACATTTTGTATAAACATAAGGAGGTCAAAAAATGACCTGGACGGAAAGAATGATTGTTGAAGAGGTTGAAAGAGGCGATCGCCCTGCTAGCGATCGCCCTACTCACTATGAGGCGCAGATGAGTCCTGGCATTACCGGAAAGTACGACCACAAACTGCGAGAAAAAGCAGGAATGCACACTCCCCCACCTCTACCAGAAAATATGGGAGTAGAGGGAGAATTTGATCTGGGGGGGTTGGCAAAACGGGTTGCGATTGCGCTTGACCATAGCCCTGTTGCCAGTGTTGAAAGCCTGCAAATCGTTCAGCAAGGCAACTTGATCCAATTTCGGGGAAGCTCACCTAATCAGTCAGTGCTGGAGCAGATCGTTAAAATTACTGCTCAGGTAGATGGAGTAAGGTATATCGAGATAGATCAGGTGGCGATCGCCCCTTGACCTTTACCCAATCATGCAGCTTGCAGACAGCGCATTTGCCTTTGGGAAATGCGCTCTACAGGTCATTTTGCTCTCGGATTGCTCTTTTGCGTAGGGAAGCCAACAGTTGACTTCTCACCTCTCGTGCCCACAGATCAAAATCAAAGCTGGCACTATTCACATTGAGCGCAGCTTCAGAAGGCGTTCTCTGTTCCGTTTTCGCTTTAGAGTTCATCTTGAATTGCTATGGAAGAGCAGCTTGTTCATTGTGAGTTAACAGCAAAGGCTATATCTGTATCTCCAGGCATAAAGGACACGGCACAATGTAAGCATTGCCAGGGTTTGATGCGGTTAACGCATACTGCCAGGTTATCGTATTAAGTTTTTGCCCCTTTGTCTCTTCAGTTATAGCTCCTCAGCCAGATGGAGCCAGGGGTAGTCCACAATACAATTAAGTAACTTAGTTTAACTTTTCTTTATTTTTAGAGGATTAATCAATGCGAATTGCTCAAATTGCTTCGCTATGGGAAAGAGTTCCTCCACCCGCCTACGGCGGTGCAGAACTGGTCGTTAGTTTGCTAACGGACGAACTGGTGCGGCGAGGACATGAAGTGACGCTATTCGCCTCTGGTGATTCTGTTAGTTTAGCTAACCTGGAGTCTGTCCATCCTAGAGCGTTACGTTTAGACTCTACTGTGAAAGAACACGGCATCTACGAAATGATGCAGTTGGGCCGGGTATATGAGCAGGCAAATCAATTTGACATTATTCACTCTCACATGGGCTGTACAGCCATCCCCTATACAAAGCTGGTGAAGACTCCTACCGTTCACACTCTTCACGGCATTTTTACACCTGATAATGAGAAGCTGTTTACTCACGCTAAAAATCAGCCCTACGTCAGCATCTCCAATGCTCAGCAAGAGCCAAGATTAGGACTCAGCTACGTTGCAACAGTGTATAACGGTGTGGCTTTGGACACTTATAAATTTCACGCTCAACCTGATAATCCGCCCTATCTGGCTTTTCTAGGACGAATTTCTCCAGAAAAGGGTACGCATTTGGCGATCGCCATTGCCAAGCAAGCAGGCTGGCACTTGAAATTAGGCGGAAAAATCGACCGAGTAGACGTTGACTATTACGAAGAAGCAGTTAAACCTCATATCGACGGTAAGCAGATTGAATTTTTGGGCGAACTGAATCACGTTCAAAAGAACGCATTGATGGGAGGAGCCGTCGCAACGCTGTTTCCTATTACCTGGCGAGAACCGTTTGGACTGGTGATGATTGAGTCAATGGCTTCTGGAACTCCTGTAATCGGTATGAATCTCGGCTCTGCTCCAGAAGTTATTGCTCACGGTAAGACGGGCTTCCTTTGCCAGACGATTGAGGAATGTGTAGCGGCGATCGCCCCAGCTTCACAGTTAAACCGTGTTGCCTGTCGCGAACACATTGCAGAAAACTTTAGCGTCCGGCGGATGGTAGACGGCTATGAGGCGGTGTATCAGAAGGTTTTGGAGAAACGCTTTTCACAAAATGGGCAAGTTCTCAGCACACCTCGTTTGAGTGAATACAACATCAGCTAGCAACAGCGATCGCCCATTGGGTAAATTTCTTGCGGGTTCTGGCAATGTCAGAACCCTTAGTTATCTCAAGCAGCACTTTTAATGAAATACAGAATAAACGAGTTGAGGTAAGGCAGGAAGGGCATTGCTGAATCAGATGTGATTCTACGTACCTTTTTGCTTTCCGTTTTAACTGAAATTAGTCGAGTCACATTCTGGATATTGTATAGTTCCTTCCCTAGTTTCATGGGTATATTATGCAACGCCCACACACCACCAGAGCAAGTTGTAGCAGCAATCCGGTCGGTTTAACCTGGGGTATAGTCAGCTTGTCCCAACGATCGCCCCAAAAGTATTTGCCCAGTTGAGATCAAACACAACTTCTTCCAGTTCCAATGACTACAGGGAGTTATTGTGTAGCAGCAAACTAGAGGTACTATAGCGCTACGCACATATCTTAGGACACGTTTTTGTATGGAAACCCCCGCTGTGCGGGGGTTTCCATACAAAAACGTCTTGACCAAGGCGCGTAATGCTATAGAACCCATTTGAGATCTCAAGTAGCGGGTGCAAGACACTTGAGCATCAGCCTGACAAAGCAAAGGTCAATTTTAGTGGTTGCATGAGAGAGAGTTCGTTCAAAGTTTTTCACCAAACTTTTACAGCGCTTCATCCAAGCATTGGAACGTTCAATCCCCCAGCGCACTGCGACTGGAACAAATCCAGATTTGCCCTGCGCTGCCTTCTGTTGCTCTGAGGGTTTTGGGGAAAGCTTAAACCGAATCTTGGTCATGATCTGCGGATAAACCTGCTCTAAGGCTGCAATCAAATGCTCGATGTGATAACCGTGGTCGAGCAAGATCGTAATTTTGGGGATGTTGACGGGTTTAGACTTGAAATAATCGATGTTCAACGTCAGCATCTCAATTAATCCGGCATCATCTGAAACATTAGCTTTTGTGCAATGGGTAAAAAAGGGAAATCCCAACGTATCTACCGCAAGATGGCGCTTAATCCCATTGGTCGATTTGTAGAAACAGAACCCTTTGGACTGGGCACTAGCAGTACAGGTATTTTTGACGGCTTGCGAATCAATGATGATTAATCGAGTCCACTTCGGTTTTTTTTAAACCTGTTCTCGCACTTGTTCGTGCAACACCTGTTTTAGGGTTTGGATTGCCCCGGCGGAACGCCACTGAATGCAAGTGCCAATAGACCGTCGAATACGGCGGCAAGTCTTTCGGCAAGTCCTCCCAATTGCAGCCATTCTTGAGTTGATAGAGGATGCCATCGAGGATTTGTCGCTTTGTCCATTTACTCGGTCGGGTGCGTTTCTTGGCGGGTAAAATCTCAGGCAGTAAGAGTTCAAGAATTCCCCATTCTGCATCAGTGAGGCTGCTCGAATATGGCATAGGACTAGATTCACAAAGTTAGACGCATCCTATTCCTCATTATAAAGATCTCAAATGGGTTCTATAGAACTCAAGCTGCTCAGACTCAGACTGATTTTTAAGCTCATCCCAGCGATAGCCCTCTGGAATCTGATTTTCAACACCCGTTTCCTTAGCCATCTTCAGAAACAGCAGGTATGTTAGCTCGATCATGTACTGATGAAAAGATATGCCACCGTCCTTAAGGACGGTGCAGAGATTCCAAAGCTTGGCAACGATGTCGTGGGTGGCAGTACTCATAAGCAAAGGTTGTACATCTTGCTTAGCCCAAAATCTAGGGCGACCGCTTAATTGTAGTTTTATTCAGGAAGTTTTCATCTCTTACTCATCAAACTAGCTTATAGTTGAGCCACTGTGAAATATTAAAAACCACTGAGAGGCTATGGGGCGATCGCAATGGGTAAAGCCTAAGTTTTGGCTAAGTATGCTGTTAGGACTGGGGTTAGCGATGGGAGTAGCTATCCTCTGCCATTACTTCAATCTGCAAACCCTGCTGCAAAGTGCCCTGTTGTGGGTCAAGAACCTGGGTTCAGTTGGCATTGTTGCATTTGTGGTGATCTACAATCTGGCAACGGTTTTGTTTATTCCAGGGTCACTACTGACGATGGGAGGTGGCGCACTTTACGGGATGTTTTGGGGTTCGGTTTATGTGGTAATTGCTGCAACGCTGGGGGCTACGATCGCTTTTTTGATTGGGCGCTATTACGCCAGAGATTGGGTGGCAAAACAATTGCAAGGGCATTCCAAATTTCAGGCGATCGATCAGGCGGTTGCTAAAGAAGGGTTGAGAATCGTCCTCTTAACTCGCCTCTCTCCCATCTTTCCTTTTAATCTGCTGAATTATGCGTTTGGTGTCACTTGCGTTTCATTAAAAGATTACGTTGTTGGCTCAATGGGTATGATTCCCGGTAGCGTGATATATGTTTATCTCGGTTCTTTAGTCGGAGATATTGCTTTACTGGGAATGCCACAGGAGATGAATTCTCAAGCCCAAACAGCACAATGGCTCGTTAAAATTGTTGGTTTCCTCGCCACTGTTGCTGTTAGCCTTTACATCACCCGGATTGCTAAAAAAGCTTTGAATCAAACTGTCGTATCCACAACAAGTTATGACTCCTTCCATTAGACAAGAACCTGCCCTCCAACCCCTGGATGACTATAATCAGTCTCTCATGTCCCATGTTCATCCACCCGATTGGGTCAATCCCAGACCTGTGGATTGTTACGATCTGGTGGTGATTGGGGCAGGTACGGCTGGATTGGTCGTTGCGGCAGGAGCAGCGGGGTTAGGATTGGGACTAAAAGTGGCTTTGATCGAAAAAAGCCTGATGGGGGGTGATTGTCTCAATGTGGGGTGTGTTCCCTCCAAGTGCGTGATTCGCTCCTCGCGGGTGGTGGCTGATATGCGAGAGGCAGAACCCTTTGGCATTCAACCACCGGAGCGGATTGATATTAATTTTGCGGCTGTGATGCAGCGGATGCGACGGATTCGAGCGGGGATCAGTCATCATGATTCAGCCGAACGGTTTCGTAACTTAGGGATTGATGTATTTCTAGGGAACGCGCAATTTATCAGTAAAGATTCTGTCGCCGTTAACGGCAGTCAACTTCGCTTTAAGAAAGCTGTGATTGCTACGGGTGCTCGTGCCACTCGTCCCAAAGTACCGGGTTTAGCTGAAGCAGGGTATCTCACCAATGAAACCGTTTTTTCGCTCACTGAGCGTCCAAAACGCCTTGCTGTAATTGGGGGTGGACCAATCGGCTGTGAACTGGCGCAAGCTTTCCATCGTCTGGGCAGCGAAGTCACCCTATTGCACAAACATGGACATTTGCTCGATCGCGAAGATGCGGATGCAGCGGACATTGTGCAGCAGCAATTTTTGAAGGAAAATTTGAATTTAATTCTGGATTGCTCTCTGGAAAAGGTCGGAACAACAAATGCTGGAAAAATAATCCACTATCATCAAAACGGTGCAGTCAAGACTGTCATTGTAGATGAGATTTTGGTCGGAGCCGGACGCACACCCAATGTGGATGGATTAAATCTGGAAGCGGTTGGGGTGGACTATGATGCCCGTCGGGGGGTGGTGGTGGATGATTATCTCCAAACCACCAATCCCCGTATTTACGCAGCCGGAGATATCTGCATGAACTGGAAATTTACCCATGCTGCCGATACTGCTGCCCGGATTGTGATTAAAAACACCCTGTTTTCTCCCTTTGGATTGGGTCGCAGTAAGTTGAGTAATCTGGTCATGCCCTGGGTCACCTATACTGATCCAGAGATCGCCCATGTTGGCTTATATGAGCAGGAAGCACAGGCAAAAGGAATTGACACCAACACCATCAAAATTCCCTTTTCCAGCGTCGATCGCGCCCTAGCAGATGGAGAATCCGAAGGTTTTCTCAAAATCCTGCACAAACGCGGTTCAGACGAAATTTTGGGGGCAACGATTGTCGCTCGTCATGCCGGGGAAATGATTAGCGAAATCACCGTTGCGATCGTCACCAAGCAAGGACTCAGTGATCTTTCTGGAGTTATCCATCCCTATCCCACTCAGGCAGAAGCGATTAAAAAAGCGGCAGATACCTATCGACGAACGCTTTTAACGCCGCGCACAAAATTCTTTTTGAAACTGTTGACCAAGTTTAGCTAGAGATCGATATTCCTTTGTGAACCCATCCAAACTGGACACTATTCTCGTAATTATCCCAGTGCTGAATGAGGAAGCAACGATCGTTCAGGTGATTCAATCTCTGCAATCGATTGGGTTATATCAGATTCGAGTCGTTGATAATGGTAGCCGCGATCGCAGTGCAGCAGTGGCATTCAAAGCAGGGGCAGAAGTCTTACATGAACCCATTCCTGGCTATGGACGTGCCTGCTGGCGTGGTTTGCAAGCGATGCCAGATGCTATCCCTTGGTGTGTGCGGCTATCAGTTGTCCACCGTTACGACAAGAACCCTTTACTGGTGAAAATCTGGATTGAACAATTGGATGATCAGGTTCGCAAGTGGCTATCCAGTTCCAATGGCTTACAGATCGATCGCACTCAAAACTGTGTTGCCATCTCCTCAATTTTTGACTGGTTTGGTCAAGATTGGCAAGCACAGTATGCGATCGACGGACAGTTTACAGGGAGTGTAAAGGAACGATCAATCTTAAACTTCATCAGCAACTATGTTAATCCTGAAGATAAAGAATACCTGGAACAAGGAAATTACAAACTGAATTACCTGAATTATGATTGGTCACTTAACCGTCAGTAATGATTGATTTTAACCTTTACGTCTTTTGATCCTGAATTCCTCTCAAGAACCCTATCCATGACTTATCTAGAAACCACTGCCCAGTTCTATGCTGAAGCGGCTGAAACCCCCCAAGTGGGCTTGTGCTGTGTTAGTAGCCTACCCCTCCAACTGCCGGGACTGAACATTCCAGAGATCATGCAGCAGATGAACTATGGCTGTGGATCAACGGTGCATCCAACCGAATTATTTAGCGAACCCTCCGTTCTGTATATCGGGGTTGGAGGTGGAATTGAGGCGCTGCAATTTGCTTATTTTAGTCGCCAATCGGGAGGAGTCATCGCTGTAGACCCCGTGCCTGAGATGCGAAAAGCGGCTGCCCGTAACTTACAACTTGCGGCAAAGACGAACGATTGGTTTGATCCCGATTTTGTCAAAATTCTGGCAGGAGATGCCTTCGCACTCCCCGTACCCGATGAATCGGTGGATGTTGTCGCCCAAAACTGTCTGTTCAACATTTTTGAGCCAAATGATCTCCAACGGGCATTATCTGAAGCGTATCGGGTCTTGAAACCAGGTGGGCGACTCATTATGAGTGACCCGATCGCCACCCGTCCAATTCCAGCCCATCTGCAACAAGATGAAAGGTTACGCGCCCTCTGCCTATCAGGGGCACTCACTTACGATCAATACATCCAGCATCTAGTAGCGATCGGCTTTGGACAGATTGAAATCCGTGCCCGTCGTCCCTATCGCCTGCTAGATACGCAAACTTATAACCTGGATACCTCTCTATTGCTAGAGAGCCTGGATTCCGTTTCGTTCAAAGTCCCCATTCCTGACGATGGTGCCTGCGTGTTTACTGGAAAAACTGCAATTTATGCCGGTTCAGAATCACTTCTAGATGATCAAGCCGGCCATCTCCTGCAACGTGGAATCCCCCTGGCAGTCTGCGACAAAACGGCGGCTAAGTTTGCCCTGCGATTTCCCCAGGATGTGATCATCACTGATTCTACCTGGCACTACAACGGTGGTGGATGCTGCTAGAGGAACTCATGATGTATTCAAATCCAATGCGCCAAAATCGACAGTTGAAAGCGATGTATGGGTTATTCATGGGGGCGATCGCGTTTCTGCTGGTCGCCTCCCCTGCTCTGGCTCAAGGTACTGGAAATTCAGCCGGATTCAACCCACAAGACCTGCTTCGCAATGCCCTACAGTGGGTTGAAAGCTTAGGAATTATTGGTGGCATTGCCTTTATCGCCATCTACATCATTGCAACCGTCGCCTTTTTACCAGGATCAATCCTGACTTTAGGCGCAGGCGTAGTCTTTGGAGTGCTATTAGGGGCTGTTTATGTCTTTGTCGGAGCGACGCTGGGTGCAATTGCGGCATTTCTAGTCGGGCGTTACCTGGCACGAGGATGGATCAGCAAAAAGATTGAGGGGAATCAAAAATTTGCGGCAATCGACAAAGCAGTTGCCAAAGAAGGGTTCAAAATCGTTTTATTAACTCGGCTCTCTCCTGTTTTTCCATTCAATCTCCTGAACTATGCTTTTGGCATTACAGGGGTTTCGTTAAAAGATTATGCATTGGGGTCAGTTGGCATGATCCCTGGCACGATTATGTACGTCTATATTGGCTCCCTTGCAGGCAATCTCGCCAGAATCGGCACTGAAAGTCAGCCTACAAATCCTGCTATTCAGTGGGCAATTCGTATCATTGGCTTTATTGCAACGGTTGCAGTCACGGTGTATGTCACCCGCATTGCTCGTAAAGCACTAGCAGAGAAAGTAAGTGAGTAATCACCTCTATTCGGTTCATTCTGTTGATCACAGGTACAGTTTTTTATGTCTAGTCCAACCGCAACCCGTTCACTGAAGCAACGCGATGTCAATTTATCGAATCCCCAACAGCAACAAGAACTCTTGCAGTCTGTTGAACTCACTCATACGTCATTCAATGGAAATTTTGATGCTGCACTTGCATCGTTTGGTTGGAAACCGCTTACACCCGCACAACTTGAAATTTTTCAAATCAATGTCGGTAAGCTGTGCAATATGGCTTGCCGACACTGCCATGTAGATGCCGGACCCGATCGCAAAGAAATCATGAGCCGCGAGACTATTGATGCCTGCCTCCGTGCCCTTGACCAAACCATAGCCCATACTGTCGATTTGACTGGAGGTGCGCCTGAACTGAATCCCCACTTCCGCTATCTAGTAGAACAGTGTGTGGTGCGAGGGAAACACGTCATCGATCGCTGCAACCTCACAGTACTCCTTCTACCCACGATGGAAGACTTACCTACTTGGTTAGCAGAGCGAGGCGTAGAAGTAGTCTGTTCTCTCCCCCACTACCGTCAACGGAATACAGATGCCCAACGGGGCAGTGGTGCGTTTGAACAGTCTATCGCCGCACTCAAACGGCTGAATGAAGTGGGATACGGTCGAGGTGATCCGAATCGCCAACTAACGCTAGTCAGTAACCCTGTGGGTGCTTTCTTGTCTGCTCAGCAGTGCAAACTCGAACAAGAGTGGAAAGCTGGCTTACAAAAGCATCATGGCATTACCTTTGATCGTCTGATCAACATTAACAATATGCCCATCTCTCGCTATCTAGAATGGCTAGAACAGTCCGGCAATTTACAAGCGTATATGGAATTGCTTGTGAATGCGTTTAATCCCAGTACGATCGCTGGATTGATGTGTCGTAACACGCTCTCTATTTCCTGGGATGGTCGTCTGTTTGATTGCGACTTTAATCAAATGCTGGAACTCGAACTTCAGCAACCGGGCAACCCACGTCTTCACATTCGTGATTTTAACCCTGATCAATTGGCAAAACGGCATATTATCACAGGTCGCCACTGCTTTGGTTGCACCGCAGGAACCGGGAGTTCTTGTGGTGGGGCGATCGCTGATAGTACCACCCCTTACTTTCCCCAACTGCGATACCAATGCGCTAATCGTGCTGGTGGAACCTTCAACAAATAACCTAAAATCATCAGTTGATTGATCAAAGTTGTGCGGCAAACATTGAGTTTCCGCCAACGACGACCAGACGTTACGACAGCCGCAGGGGCGATCGCAATTTGTCCCTGTTGCTTTAGTATTCGGATAAACTCAAAAGGCTTTGTTACATGATTAAGAAATGGACAGATTAACCTTGAGACAGTTTTGGTATTAAGCTTTAACCTTGTCACTATCGGGCTTAGCGATCTGAATCATGCGGTTGAGGGCAGCACATTTGATGAACAGTTCCACCGCTTGGTTATTAAATTTACGCGCACTCAGATGGCCTCCAAAGATCGTTTTGAAGCGAAACATAGCGGTTTCAGCAATCGAACGGCGATGATAGCCAGCGTCACGCTTCCAGCGTTTGCGTCCATGCTTGCGAATGTAGCGCAAGTTCTCATCGCGCTGATGCGGCTTGCCTTTGCGATTGCCATGCTGCCAAACCTTGGCATCCTTGTGCGGTGGAATCACCGCTTTGGCTCCTTTGGCATCAATTTCGTCGTAACAATGACGATGGTCGTAAGCCCCATCAGTGGATACCCGCTCTATCGGCTCTTCAATCCCATCGAGCACATCGGCTAACACTTCCCCATCATGGTAATGATTGAGGGTCACGACCGCCGCCAAAATCTCCCCCGTTGCCTCATCCACTCCCAGGTGCAACTTGCGCCACGTGTGCCGTTTACTCACTCCATGTTGGCGAGTTTTCCATTCCCCTTCCCCGTAACCTTTCACGCCGCTCGAGTCCACCACTACATGACGAGCGCCTTCCTTGGGGATGACCGGAAGTTCGATAGACACTCCAGCGAGTCGGCGCGATAGGGTGCTGTGGTCTGGCACGGGTAAGTCAATCGCCATCAACTCAAAAATCGATTCCACAAACCCCTGGCACTGTCGCCCAGCTAAGTGATATACAGCTTTGAGCGTTGCCATCGTCGTAATTGCCAAATCGCTATAGAAAATTGAGGCTCCAGGTTTGCTACTTAAATCCTCAACAAGCCATGCCTCCAGCACGGACTCATCGATCCAAAACGTCAAACTTCCCCGTTGTTTCAGTCCAGCGTTATACTCAGACCAATTGCGGATGCGGTATTGAGCTTTCATGGCAGGTTTTGGTGTGGTAATTGAAACTTACCATGTCTCCCCCCTCCGCAACCCCTCTTTATGCAACAACGCCGTTGCCGATCTCACTGGTGTTGCGGTGCAAGATATTCAAATTGCCAAAGCAGTATTTCGAGCATTTGTAGGTGACGGTGATGAAGATTGATTTATTTCAGTTAGAACGTAACCAATCCTTGTATGAAAACCAGGTGGAGTATAACCTGACCGAAAGTGGTGTTCATCCCTGTACCTTGCGAGAACTGCTAGATGAGACTGCAATTGATCAACTCCTGAACACAACTTTAGATTACGGCTATACCGAGGGACGACCACAGTTGCGACAGGCTGTAAGCCAGTGGTATCCCAACGCTAGCTCAGAAAATATACTCATCACTCATGGAGCTTCAGAAGCCAACCTAATTGCGGTGTGGAGTGTATTATCACCAGGTGATGAACTGATTTTGTCATTCCTAACTTCATGCAAATTTGCGGATTGGCTCACTCTATCGGAGTCACAGTAAAAACGAT
>JAAUTN010000639.1 GCA_012031415.1 Leptolyngbyaceae cyanobacterium SM1_4_3
TTTGGTTGAGGCGTATGTATAGGATGTGAACAGGGAGCAATGAGCCAAATACATGAAGTACCCTTTCGGGCAGGGCTATTTCGTTCTAGACAAAGAGAGTGGTCTTGCATAAGCTAAACCTTAGCTCGTTTCGCTTACCCTGCCATGACAACGCTTGCCATTGTTGAAGCCTTCTCAAACTTGCCCGACCCACGCCGAGGTGCTGGACAACGGCACAATCAAGCCCTGTGTTTAGCTCTGTTTACGCTAGCGGTGGCAGCAGGCTGTCGAGGATTTTTAGCCATTGGGGATTGGTTGAGTGCATACCATTGGGAGTTAGTGGAATTGTTTGCACCGGCTAAGGGACGCTTGCCGTCTTACAGCACGATTCGACGAGTGTTGTTGAATGTGGATTACGAGCAATATTCGGCATGTCTGACCACGTTTTTTGAGATTAAGCCTCGTCCAGGTGAGATGTTAGCCGTTGATGGCAAATGTTTACGCGGGTCGTACCAACTGGCATCGCAGCATTCAACGACTGAGCCGCATCCAGCGATTCAACTGGTGAGTGTGTATCTAGTGGAGCGAGGTTTGATTCTCGAACCCTACGAGGTAGAGCGCAAGAGTAACGAAATCAAGGTACTGCCTGAGTTAGTTCAGCAGTTCGCTTGTTGTGGAGTAGTGTTTGGCTTTGATGCCATCAACACCCAAAAAAACTTGTCAACAAATTGTTGAGAGCCAGAATCACTATCTCGGCGCACTCAAAGGCAACCAACCCGGACTGTTCGACGAAGTGAGGGCGAACTTTCAAATGGAAGACACTCACACAGAGTTAAGGAGATTTCTGAGAAAGAAACTACCGTTTGACTGACTAGCGTAGGAGATTCTTATTAGCCAGTAGAAGGAGATAAAGCTGTGTTGGTTGTAGTCTGTGACCCAGAACAATTAAGCAATAGTCAAATTGCAGATCTACGACTAGCTGCCTCAAAGCTGAGTGGAGCCAAGCGACGCAGTTTTCAAGCTGAGATGTGTCTAAAATACTGCAATGGGAGTGCCCGATTGAGTGAATCGGTCTTCGGATGGAGCCGAGCAACGGTCGAACTCGGATTAGCCGAACAGCGAACGGGCATTACCTGTGTTGGGGCGCAGTCCAACTTTAGCGGGGCAAAGCGATGGGAGGAACGTTACCCAGAAGCGGCTCAAGCCCTCCAACAATTAGCCGAAGCCCATGCGCAACAAGACCCAACGTTTACCAGCACGATTGCCTACACCCGCTTAACGGCTGCCGCAGCGATCCGGCAGTTGAGGCAACAGGGTTTGCAACGGAGCAGTTACCGTCTCCCAGTACGATGGCAGAAGTCCTCAATCGAATGGGCTACCGACTCAGGAAAGTGGTTAAAGCCAAACCCCAAAAAAACTCCCGGAAACAGACCTGATTTTCGACAATATTCATGACCATGATGCCCAAGCAAAGGATGGCAACATCAAACGATTGAGTCTCGATTGCAAAGCCACTGTCAACATTGGAGATTATGCTCGAGGAGGCAAAACGAGAGGAGATAACCAAGCCAATGACCATGATCTAGGGTGCAAAGAGAAGTACATTCCCTGTGGCATTGTTGACCAAGATAGTGGAGCATTGCACATTAGTTTTGGGAGTTCCTACAAAACCAGTGATTTCATTGTGGACACCATTGAGCAGTGGTGGGACAGCCTAACGCTGGCTCAACAGCAGACGACTCAACAGATTCAGTTCAAAGTTGATAACGGACCTGAAAGTAACGGTGTGCGGACTCAATTTCTCAAACGCATGGTGGAGTTTGTAGACCGCATTGATAAACCGATCCACTTGCTGTACTATCCGCCTTACCATAGCAAGTACAATCCCATTGTAGGCTTTGCCTTCCCGCAGGGTACGATGTTGGGGCATTTTAGAACAGCATTGGAATGGTGCCAAGCTAGTGAATGGGGCAACCATGCTGGCTTGGGCGCAAAGTATGACGTGGAAAGGTCTCCATCCGATTGTTAATTTGAATCAGAAGCTCTATCAAAAAGGTGTCTCCCTGTCTAAAGCAGCGATGCAAGCCGTAGAGAAAAGGTTGGAACGCAATCCATTATTACCCAAATGGGATATCCTCATCCGCCCAGCTTGACTGGTATCTTTTTTCTCGGAAATCTCCTTAATCTCCCTCCTTTCCAAAGAGCTTGTGAATGCTTCACTGGTAAACTGACTGCCTTGATCCGAATTAAAGATCTGGGGTTTGCCAACTTGTAAAGCTTGCTCCAGAGCCACCAGACAAAAGTGGACATCCATTGTATTGGACAACTGCCAGGACAAGACATAGCGACTGAACCAATCGATGACCGCTACCAAGTATACCAATCCCCCGCAGAGGCGAATATATGTAATGTCAGTACTCCAGACTAAATTTGGGGCATCAATCGCCAAACCTTTGAGCAAATAAGGATAACGGCGCACATTGTCAGCAGGGATAGAGGTGCGAGGACGTGGGTAGATTGCCTCAATTCCCATCTGTCTCATCAATCGAGCGACCCGCTTGTGGTTAACCTGTTCGCCCTGAGTTCTCAGCCATGCCGTCATGCGACGAATGCCATAGAACGGAGTAGCCGTATATTGTTGGTCTATCAGATGCATCAGGTGTAGGTCATAAGGATCAACGGCAACAGGTTTGTAATACCAACTAGAACGGGCTAAATCCAGGAGTTCACATTGACGAGACAACCTGATCTCTGGATGATTGGGTTCCACTAGAAGGCGCTTATGAGCGACTGACAATCCCAGATTTTTTTTTCAACCAGTCCAACTCCACTTTCAGTTGACCAATCTGTTGATAGAGGCTGGCAGCGAGGTCTTCCTGTTCTTTCTGGTTTTGAGCCCGACGAGAGGAGAAAATCCCAGGTAATTCATCAAGGGCTTGTTTTTTCCACTGATGAATTTGGGTTGGATGAACTCCAAATTCACTAGCTAATTCATTTACAGTTTTGAGTCCCTTAATCGCTTCAAGAGCAACTTTGGCTTTGAAGTCAGCACTGTGTTGTTTGCGCTGCATAGTTCTGCTTATCTCCGTAATGTTGCCTGGGTCAGGTGCAGCGACTCTATCTTATTCCCTTGTCCAGATTTCCGGGTACATTATAATGACATAAAGAAAAGAGTTAGTAAATCTTCATTGAAACCTGGGTTCATAGAAGGATTTATTAAATATAAATATCATTATCAAAGGAGGGAGAAAATAACCTATGAACTTGAAAGTTGATAGGAATTTTATTA
>JAAUTN010000640.1 GCA_012031415.1 Leptolyngbyaceae cyanobacterium SM1_4_3
TGCTGGTCCGGGGATTCCCGAGTCGGGACGCCATTTGGAATCGAGATGACAGAATTTCGTCCTAGGGCGTAAAAGTCTTCCATCCTTGGGCACTTGCCTGCCCGACAGCAACATGGGCATCTACGCGCAAACACAAAGCTCGATGACGCCACAAAGTTACCATATCCGTTGTGCGAAGTGGAAGCTGATCGACTCGAACAATTTTTGCTCTAGAGGTGAATAGCGCTGTCGTTAGTCCGATTGCGTTAGCCCAAGGTGTACAGCAATTAAAATGAAGAATATCGGGGCGAATCTGTTGAAATGTTTTGATATGAGATAGATAGCTGGAAACACCTTGGTTGGGTAACACAATGGAGATAGATTCAGGACGATATTTACCAATTGCTTCAACAACTTTGGCAGAGGTTCCGATAACGGTAATCCGAATGTGGGACGATACTGTTGCGATTAAATGTCCTAAACTGATTTCTGCACCACCTATGCCTGCCGCATCAGTATAGGCTACAACATGGAGCGGTCTATCGTCACAGAAGGTTGCGTTGTATGCCGGATGATTTATCATAGCGTTGTTGAAAAGGGTGCAGAGACAGCTTTCTGCTGTAAAACTGTTTGATAAATTGCTATATGTGAATCGGCAATGCTATTCCAGCTAAACTGACGGCTAAAACTGATAAGCTACTGCACAAGCTAGCTGTCGTAATTCAGGGTTTGATAGAAGATCACTCAACTCATCTGCTAGTGAAGTTGCCGATCGAGGCGGGATCAGGCGCAGTAGTTGCTCTAATTCCGGTTCTGGGGGAGTAGCGCGGGTTGCAATAACCGGTAAGGCGTGAGCCATGAAAGTTAAGAGGGAGCCGCTTTTGAGTGTTACCCCATGATTGAAGGGTAAAACCCCCATATCGACACCTGCCAAATTTTGCGAAACTTCATCCGCATTGATATATCCTGTCATATGTACAGCAGCGTTCAACTTAAGTTCACCAATTTGATGCTGGAGTTGTTGCCAGTAACGGGATGCCGGTTCATCTGGAAGCGCTAAACTCTCAACGCCACCCATTAGCAGCAATCGAGCATTGGGATGTCTCGCCAATACTGCTTGAAAGGCAAACAGGAGGGTTTCCAAGCCTTTGACGGGATGCAGAAAGCCAAAGAAAGCAATTACCTGATCACTACTTGACCAACCATATTGTTGTCGAAGTTGTTGTCTCGCTTGCTGATTGACCGAAGCGACTTCCACATTAGCACCGATTGGAATCTGGTACAGGCGCGGCTGAAGATGCGGTAAACGAGACTGAATGATTGCTCCTGCACTCACATTGGTTGTAATGATTGCGGTACTTTGAGTCAGCAAAAACCCGTCTTCCCGATCCCACCAGCCGCGCCGCTGTCCCCACTGCTTCAAGTTTTCGATCAATTTGGGCGGAATGTGTTTCGGCTGCCATTCCCACCAGCCATATTCATGCACGGTCGTGACGATCGGTTTGCGCCAGCCGCTCGATCGCAGTAGTAAGGGCAGCAGAAAAATTGCTCGATCGAATCCGTAGGTTCCGGCTGCGTGCTGGATGTGCAACAGGTCAGCGCGGCTGGCGTGAATCGATCGCACCAAGGCAGGTAGATCGCGCAGTTGCCAGCCTTTTACGACAGGTTTGATGGGGGTGTCGGGTTGGGCATCAGGTGTCGGCGGAGGGTCTGGTAGAGACGCGAGATCTCGCGTCTCTACGGATGGGGCAGAATCGATCGTTGTCAGGACGATCGATTCAATCCCAATTTCTTCAAGCTGACGACGCAGACAGGCGGTGTAGTGAGCGACGCCGCAGGAATTGGGCTGATAGGTTCCGGCAACAAAGGCAACTTGCATGAAGGACATCTTTGCTGACGGAGACGGGCGATCGAATCTGCTTCAGGAAAGAATCTGCTTCAGGAAAGATAGGCGCGGATCAACACCAAAATCAGCAGATGTCCGGGATAGAACAAATAGAACCAGCGGGCTTTTGCGCCTTGGCGTCCGCTAGTTGAAATCAAGATTAAGGGTGCAAAAATGGCGGGAAACTGGGATGTGCCGAAGTTGGGGAGCGCGATCGCCAAAATCACATGCATCCCAATCCAGCCGATCCACCACAAAAGTTGTCGATCGAACTGCGCCAGCATGGCAATCATCAAAATGCCGTAACCCCAATAGTCCGTATTCGCAACGGTGGCAACGCCCGCCCCGATGAGCCAAATCACAATCTGCCAGTTCGGAGCGACTCGCGCCCCCCGCAGACACAGCAATCCGACCAAGAGCGTAAACAGAATATTCAACTGTCCCGGTACGCCAAATGCCCGCCAATAGATGTATTGCGACAAACAGCCCCAGACCAATAGCCGCCACGCATAGCGCCAAAAGTGGTGCGTGTGCGCTTCGCCCTGCGTCAACAGCCATGCAAACAGGGGAAAGCTAAGGCGGCCAATGACGCGAAATCCTTCAATGTCTGGATATAAAATCGCGCCGACATGATCGATCGCCATCAGCACCGCCGCAATCAGCTTGACATGGTACTGCGTGAGCGATCGAACCGGAAGTCTCGATTTTTCCACCGCTCAAGCTCCAAATTCAATTTCTAATCGCGGTTCTTTCACTCTAGCGGGTGCTGGAGGCAGGGGTGAACAATTCCCCCGATCGATCGTGCCAATTGCTGGAAGCGGCGATGCGTGGCTTGTCTGTAATTTTCGGGCAAACTTGTCGTGGATGTGAGCGAAATGCCTGTCGCTGAGCGGTCTTGCAAGAAACAAGTAACGCTGGAGGAAAGGGACTTTAACTTTGTCTTACTCTCCTTCTCCCTAGGGAGGAAGGGGCGTAGGGGAGTGAGGACAAAGTTTAGCTGCACACCGCGTCAAGGACAAAAAATGTTTATATTAGGCATACCTTTCTAAGATCGTCATCCCGCCGCTGTAAGGTACGCAAAACTGCTGGTGTAAGCTTTGGGATTCGCCACTATTTGTTAAATTGTCTAGCAGTGAAAATCATTTTGAGTGGGATGTTTGGGCTAGAAGGGATTTTCACGAGTGCTTGCGATCCTGTGCTGCTCCTCGTTGCTTTGCTCGGCTGTGCTTCACTGCTGATCTGTGCCTTGCTGTTGATTGGCTCCGAGCGACGATCGACCAATCGCCTCAGTGCCGTTCAGCTTCAAGCGTTCATTGACAGCATTCCTGCTCAAGCTTGGATAGACGATGGCGACGGGCGAATGATCTACTGCAATGGGCAATATCAGCGATCGCATCCGGCC
>JAAUTN010000641.1 GCA_012031415.1 Leptolyngbyaceae cyanobacterium SM1_4_3
ATAGCTGCTTAGTCATTCCGCACTGCTGCTCGGTCGTTCCGCACTGCTGCTCAATCATTCCGCACTGCTGCTTAGTCATTCCGCATAGCTGCTCAGTCATTCCGCATAGCTGCGTTACGGCTAGCGCTTATTAACTTGGCAATACAAGAGATGACCTGATGTGCAATTAAATTCCTGGAAACCTTATTCTCTTGTGGAGCAGGCATCTTGCCTGCTTGATTGGACGGGCAAGATGCCCATCCCACAAGAGGCTAGAAAAAGTTGCCCATTGTGTAGAGATGATATTTTTGTAGGGGCCTTTAGCGATCGCGCATACCGAGACAACCCGGTAACGGTGCGTTGCGGCGTTACCGAACGCACCCTACGCGATCCTGGTGCAATTCTGATGCACGAACCAGTGTTGCCAGGTTAATAGCGCATCCTGTGAAATCTGAATGGGTTTTGTGGAATGCGTAAGTCCTGACTATGTGAGTGAGTTAATCAAGACTTTTATACTGCGGTATTTGATCAGGAAACGCCCCGGCTGTCGCTGAAGTATATAGAACTGGGCGAGTTCTTCAAGTCCTTATTCATCACACAATCGGAAGGTACGTTTATGAAATGGCTGCAACCTAAAAAGTTAGGTTTGGTGCTAACAATGGCGATCGCTTTGGGCGGCTCATTGCTTCTGCTGCCGAGTCAAGCCAACGCTGATGAAATTTTTCGGCAGCAAGGCACGATTCAGCCCACCGAAAATGAGTACACTTTTTCAGGCACCGAAGGTCAGGCGATTGCAATTAGCCTGACTAGTCCCGATTTCGACACAACCTTAACCCTGGTGGGTCCTGAAGGTCAGGAAATTGCTTTCAATGATGATTTTGGCGGTAGCCTTAATTCTCGAATTGTTGCAACTTTGCCCAGCAGCGGCGAATATCGGATCTTGGTGCGTTCTTTTGCCGGAAATGGTGGAAACTACTCCGTTACGGTGAATCCGGCAACGGAATATGAGCAAGCTTATGCGGCTGCGACGACGCTCTATCAGTCGGGCAGCTTTACTGAAGCGATCGCCGCCTTTGGGGAAGCCATTGAGATTGACTCAACACAGCCTTCTGCCTACGTGGATCGCGGGAATGCTTACCTCGCAACGGGAGAAAACACCGAAGCAGCGATCGCCGATTTTGAGCGGGCCGTCGAACTGTATGAGCAGAGTGGAGATGTTGAATCAGCCCAATCCTTCCGAGACTACATTCAGTTTCTTCAGTCGCCACCTGAGCCAATGCCTTAATGGAAGGCTTCTCTACACTCCTCTCCTCCTAACAATCACGAGACTCATTTGAGGCTACTTTCTATGAAAATCAATCAACTCCGATTCAGAAACCTGAGCGCATTCCTAACGGTTGCTACCTTGCTAAGCGGCGCATTGTTTTTGCCTGTGTATCCGGCGGGTGCCCAGACTTTGCTAGAGCAAGAGGGAACCTTGCGCTCTGCTGAAGGCGAACATAATTTCTCCGGGGAAGCAGGACAGTCTGTGATTATCACCTTAACCAGTCCAGACTTTGATACGATGCTGACGCTGCTTGACCCCACTGGGGCAGAATTAGCCTACAACGATGACTATGCCCGCAACTTAAACTCAGCAATTGTTTACACATTGCCGACCAGCGGCACCTACAAGGTGATTGCGCGTTCTATCTCCGGCACGGGCGGCAGCTATGAAGTGGTAGTTGCTGACGCGACTGCTTATGATCAGGCTTACTTTCGGGGGGTCGCAGCGCGGCAAGAAGGTAACTATGAAGCAGCGCTTGCTGCATTTGATGAAGCAATCCAGCTTGACTCTAGCAACCCCGCTGTGCATCTAGACCGGGCAGACTTACTCTACGCTCTAGCTCAACAGCTTCAACCCGAAGAACGAGAGGCGATCGTGCAAAGCTACCAACGGGCAATCGAGCTTTATGAGCAGGCGGGTGACACCGAAAACGCTCAGTTAATTCGCGAACAGTTGATGTATTTAGAAACCCCGTACTAACTGTTCAGCTTTGCTTTGACCATTGCCTGAATCTTTTGCCCGTCAGCTCGACCCTTGAGCTGTTGCATCACGGGCCCCATCACCTTCCCCATGTCTCGCGCAGAACTGGCTCCAGTTCTAGAAATTACTTCGTCGATTACCTGGCTCACTTCCTCGTCAGAGAGTTGTTGAGGCAGGTATTCTTCTATGATGGCGAGTTCTTGCGCTTCTTGGTCGGACAGGTCAGTCCGCCCAGCCTGCTGATATTGCTCAATCGAGTCTCGTCGCTGTTTGGCAAGCTGGGCAAGCACTTCAAGCTCTTGAGTTTCGTTTAACTCGGTTTGCCCCTGAGGGCGAACACTCACTTCCTTTTCTAGCAATACTTTCTTGATACTGCGAACGGTTTCCAGACGAGTTTTGTCTTTCGCCTTCATTGCAGTCTTGATATCTTCTGTAATTCGATCTTTTAGGCTCATCGTTTCTGGAGGGTCAAAAGAGTAAATTTAACTTTACCTGTTATTGTAGTCGCAATAGTCAAAGACCTGATATTCCTGATTTATGCCTGTAGTGCCCTTTTCTAAGTAACGAGGATACGGGATTTGTCATGGGAATATTGACCAAATTACACCAGAAGAATGAAACGCTCTGACACCTCAGTGAGAATTGGCTTCTATTACCATTTTGGCAACTTCACAAAAGCCTTCTACTTCAGCAGCATGAGTAACATAAGTAGGCTGGTGAGTGAGCCGATCGCCATAGTGCAGTACATTTGCCACACCCACCGAGAGGGGAAAGCGATCGCCATCAAACAGGCTCTCATCATTAGGACTGTCACCAACAGTTAATACCTGGTCAGGCTGCAAATTAGGAAAATGATGCTGCAAAACGTGAGTAAGAGCGATCGCCTTGTCCTGATTGGGCATTTTGATATGACATTGGACGGTACTGTACGTGAAGCTCCAGCCTTGAGATTGACAGCGATCGCTCAAATGTTGCAGATCCGTTTCGGCGAGTTTTTGAATGTCAAACGTCCAGTCGGTGAGTCGAAAGCGGTTATCACTAGATTCTTGCAGATGCGGAAAGTGAGTTTTTAGATCTGCAAAGGTTTGAGCTAACCGATGGCGATGTTCAGCCAGATTAGAGATGGGTACAATCATTTCGCTGATATCAGGTTGAAAGTAAGCCAAACCGCCATTTTCGGCGATCGCCCGACTACAGGCAAATAGCTCACCAGCCCATTTACCCAGCCTGCCGAACGTCCTGTCACAATTAGGACAGG
>JAAUTN010000642.1 GCA_012031415.1 Leptolyngbyaceae cyanobacterium SM1_4_3
ACTGTAATCTTCCTCTCTTGACACAAACTACTTTACAAACCCACTGTTGAAATCATTCACGTAGTTGGGAACAGTTTGACTCCCACAGACTTCTCAGAAGAACCAACCCACTAACAATTGAAATTCAATTAATCCGGGAACTGGTTAAACTCCCACAATTGTGTCAGCTGAAGTAACCCTGTGTTAACGAACAACCTCGTTGAATTACCTGCGAGTTAGGTAACTTCTAAACAACCTGGAGCTTTTTCTCAAGCCGTTCACCTAACGTTTCCATCCAAAGTGGAATGATAGCTTGTCCGTTTTGGATCGCGGTAATTGCCTTTTCCTCGTTAAATTCTACGCAACGTAGCCCCTCATTCTCTCCACTCTGCCAGAGCATAAACCGCTTCTTAGCCTTGTAATTTAGCGGATTCTCAACTAGAACCGGTTCAACCAATCTCAAAAAGTCCAAGGTAGATTGGCAAACTTCAAAACTTAAACCCATAGAAAGCAGATACTGCATCAAACTTAAAGCCCATAGGTCGGACACAGAGTAATAAACATTGCGTCCCTTACCTGTTGTATTCACAGTTGGTACAACAACTTTCCGTTCCCGCCAGTACTGGAGTTGTCGTCGGGAGCATTGAGTAATCTTAGCCGCTTCTGTACTCGTAAAAAATTTCTCTTCCATACAATCCATCGTACAGAAGGAGATTAAATACACATAAGCCTCTTGAAAACATAATGTGCTTATGGTACATTTGCTCTAGTCAATAGGGCTTAGCTTATGAGCCAAATCACAATTCAATGTCGCCTTGTAGCTGATGAAGCAACTCGTCAATTTCTCTGGACGCTAATGGCTGGGCGTAACACGCCACTGATTAACGAGCTCATTGAGCAGCTTAGTCAACATGAAGAATTTGAAGAATGGAGGCGCAAAGGCAAACCCTCTTCCGGCGTAGTTACCCAACTTTGTAAGTCGCTCAAAACAGATTCACGTTTTAGCGGTCAGCCTGCTCGACTCTATGTTTCAGCAGAACATACCGCAGATTATATTTTTAAGTCTTGGTTAGCAATCCAGAAACAGCTTCAGCAGCGACTTGATGGGAAGCTCCGCTGGCTGGAGATGCTCAAGAGTGATGAGGAATTGGTTCAGGAAAGTGGAGTTGAAATCGCAGAGATTCGCGATCGCGCCTCTGCTATCCTGGCTCAGTTTCAACCCTCAACTTCCTCAGATGGATCAACTCAGAAACAAAGTAAGAAGGGTAAAAAGAGCAAAAAGGCGGATTTATCAGACCGGAGTTTGGCAAGTCAACTTTTCGACCAATATCGAGATTCAAAATGCTTATTGGAGCAGTGTGCGATCGCCTACTTGCTGAAAAATGGCAGCAAAATTCCTGAACAGGATGAAAACCCGCAAAAATTTGCTCAACGTCGTCGTAAGGTTGAAATCCAAGTCAAGCGGCTTCAAGACCAAATTGAAAGCAGAATTCCTCATGGACGTGATCTAACTGGGCAGAGTTGGTTAAACACGCTTGAAATAGCTACTCAAACCGTTCCACAAGATAATACCGAGGCGAAGCGCTGGCAGGACAGATTGCTTACTAACCCAACCCCTCTGCCATTTCCGCTCGTCTTTGAAACCAATGAAGATTTAGTTTGGCAGAAGAACGCTCAAGGTCGGCTGTGCGTTCGGTTCAACGGTTTGAGCGATTACACCTTCAAAGTTTATTGCGACCAGCGCCAATTACACTGGGTTAAGCGATTTTTAACAGACCAGGAAACCAAAAAAGCTGGCAAAAATCAGCATTCCAGTGGTCTATTTACGCTTCGCTCTGCCCGTCTAGCATGGCAGCAGGGCGAGGGAAAAGGGAATCCTTGGGATCTTCATCGCCTGACTCTCTATTGCACAGTAGACACTCGCCTTTGGTCTGCTGAGGGAACTGAACAAGTCCGACAAGAAAAAGCGGCTGAAGTTGCCCAAAAAATTACCCAAATGGAGAACAAAGGCGACCTGCTGAAGACGCAGCAAGCTTATGTAAAGCGACTCAGCTCTACTCTTGCTCGAATTAACACACCCTTTGATCGACCTAGTGAGCCTCTTTACTGTGGACAGCCTCAAGTGATTGTTGGGCTTAGCATCGGTTTAGAGAAACCCGCCACAATCGCCGTTTGGGATGCCGCTACTAATCAAGTGCTTGCTAACTATGGTATTCGACAACTTTTAGGCAAGAATTACAGGCTGCTTGCACGACGACGTTCAGAGCAACAAAAGACGGCTCATCAGCGCCACAAAGCTCAGAAGCAGTCAGCTCCTAATCGATTTGGTGAGTCTGAACTAGGTCAGCATGTTGATCGCCTTTTAGCAAAATCAATTGTGCGATCGCAAAATCTTACAAATCTGCGAGTATCGCAGTTCCCAGGCTTGGAAATATCCGCGAAATTGTGGAAGCAGAGGTTAAAGCCAAAGCAGAGCAGAAGTGCCCTGGCTACGTCGAGGGACAGCAGAAATACGCTAAGCAGTACCGTGCCAGCGTTCACCGTTGGAGCTATGGACGGCTAATTGATAGTATTCGTAGCCAAGCTATTAAGCTCGGTATTGCCATTGAAGAAGCCAAACAACCTCTTGCAGGGAAGCTAGAAGAAAAAGCCAGAGATGTGGCGATCGCTGCTTATCAAGCCCGAAGCAATTGAGGGTGTAGTTAAAGTTTGTACCTTGAAAATCAAATAGTTCAAACAGCGCCGCGACGTATGCTGCTTGCAGTGTACGCATCGTGCAAAATTAGGGTTAGTTTGACTGTCGGTAGGCAGTCTTGCTTTCTGACCCTGGTAGCTGCTCACCCTGATGCCGTCGGCTAGGAAATTTCGGTTTCTCAGTCGAGATTAAGTCGTAGTTGAGGAGTTAGTCTGCTTCAATTATGGCGTAGGTGCGCTCCCGGCAAAAAGGCGCGGATGTACTGCTGTAGTGGCTACCAAACCACCCCCGACCAAGGGGGAACCCGCTTCTAATCTGAGTTCTGGCGATCGCAGTGAGGAGCAATTCTTATTGGGATTCGCGCAAACGCTCAAGCTTCCGGCTTATCTGGATTTCAGCTCTCTAATTCAAGATAAGATTGAAAGTTTTAGGCTTGAAAAAGTGACAGGCACTGTGATCCGCGCAAACCAACTCTGAAAGATACATCTAGTCGGTCTTTTAGAGAAGCACCGTCGCAATCACCTGCCCGAATTGGGGCAGGTTGAAAGAGATCTAAGCTGTTGCCAGTGATTCGCCAACGGTTGTCG
>JAAUTN010000018.1 GCA_012031415.1 Leptolyngbyaceae cyanobacterium SM1_4_3
GCGAGTCGCTCTTTGGGACGAAGTAGTTTCAGGCGATCGCCCCGATTGCCTTCACGCAAAATCATGCTCGAATCGCATTTGCCACAACGCGATAGGAGTGGAAGCCCCAGACGTAACGCCGACCACAATTTCACCGTGTGGCAGCCAGTTCTCACAAACTTCTAGATCTCGGTGCAGCGGTTTGTGTTCAACCTGATTGCCTGGGCCAATCCGCTCGGCGCTGTCGATGTGGTAGGAGGGAATGCCCCGCTCGGTGGCAATTTCCTGTAAGTGAGTTGTGTTGGAGGAGTTGTAGCCGCCGATTACAACCATCAGGTCGAGCGGTTCTTCCACCAGCTTAAACATGGCATCCTGTCGTTCTTGAGTTGCATCGCAAATTGTGTTGAAGCTGAGGAAATGCTGGTTAAGCGCAGTAGGGCCATACTTTTTTAGCATGGTGTGCTCAAATAGCTTCCCAATTTGCTCGGTTTCTCCTTTTAGCATCGTAGTCTGGTTAGCGATGCCGACCCGCTCCAGGTCTTGGTCGGGGTCAAATCCGACAGAGCAGGCGCGGCTAAACTTTGCCATAAACTCCTGGCGATCGCCCCCGTTCAAAATGTAATCGCAGACATACTGAGCTTCCGTCAGGTTCAGGACAATCAGGTACGTGCTAGCAAAGGAACTGGTGGCGATCGTTTCTTCGTGGTTATACTTGCCGTGAATGATCGAGGTATGGCTATTTTTCTTGTGCTTTTCGACCGTGTTCCAAACTTTTGAAACCCAGGGGCAAGTCGTATCCACGATAGTGCAGCCTCTGTCATTGAGAAGCTGCATCTCCTGAACGCTAGCGCCAAAAGCAGGCAAAATCACAACATCGCCCTGATCTACCACCGAAAAATCCTTCTGACCTGCATTCACCGCAATAAAACCGACCTGCATATCCCGCAAGCGCTGATTGACAGAGGGATTGTGAATAATCTCATTGGTAATCCAGATGCGCTCGGTGGGGAAGTGCTGGCGCGTCTCGTAAGCCATCGCAACGGCTCGCTCCACGCCCCAGCAAAAGCCAAATGCTTCCGCCAGTCGAATCGTTACATCCCCCCGGTTTAAGGTGTAGTTGTTTTCGCGAATTTGCTGAATCAGGTCGCTCTGATACTCAGTCTGCATCTGCCCAGAGACTTCCGCTTCGTGCCCAAATCCTTTGCGGTGGTATTGCTCAGACGCATTGAGCGATCGCTTGAAGGACTTTGTATCCATGCCATTCTTTCCCTGCTTACACCTAACAAATAAAGCTACCTCAACTTTAGTGGGCATTGTCTACCCGACACAAGTTTGAATCTTGTTTGAGTCTTGCTAAACCGCGATCCTTACACGCTCATTTCTAGCATTCGCTGAATCGGACGCAGTGCCGCAGCCTGAATGTCTGCCGGAAGGGTAATTTCGGGTGTGCGGTTTTTCATTGCTAAATAGAGCTTTTCTAGCGTGTTTAGCCGCATATGGGGGCACTCATTGCAGGCACAGCTACTCATCGGCGGAGCGGGGATGAACTGCTTGTCGGGAGCCTGTTTCTGCATCTGGTGAATGATCCCCGCTTCGGTTGCCACAATAAATGCCCGCTTGGAGCTTTTTTGGGAATATTTGAGCAATGCAGTCGTAGAACCAACGTAGGAAGCATGACGCAGAACGGCAGGTTCACATTCTGGGTGAGCAATCACCTCGGCTGTGGGGTGAGCTACCTGAAGCTGCACAATTTTCTTTTCAGAAAAGTTTTCGTGTACCATGCAGGCTCCCTCCCACAGCACCAGGTCACGCCCTGTTTCTGCCATAACATAGCGCCCCAAATTGCGATCGGGTGCAAAAATAATGGGCTGCTCTTTAGGAATTTGGTTGACAATCTGGACAGCATTAGAGCTAGTGCAAATGATGTCGCTCATTGCCTTAATTTCAGCCGTACAGTTAATGTACGAAACTACTAAATGATTGGGGTGGGCTGCTTTGAATGCCGCAAATGCCTGGGGTGGGCAGCTATCTGCTAGCGAACAGCCTGCATTCAGGTCAGGCAAAAGTACGAGCTTGCTGGGGTTAAGGACCTTAGCAGTTTCTGCCATGAAGTGAACTCCGGCAAAAACAATCACCTCTGCATTGGTGTTTGCTGCCTGTTGAGATAGCCCTAGTGAATCTCCAATGTAGTCTGCGATGTCCTGAATATCGGGGTCTTGATAGTAGTGAGCCAAGACCACAGCGTTCAAGTCTCGCTTTAAGGTTTGAATTGCCTGAAACAGGTCACGAGGCAAGGTAAATGATGGGTCGTAGTTGAGTTTGAACGGTGCAGTGGTGAACACGGTTAAAGAAACGCGGTGGGTAGAGTGGACTTGGAAGTTTTTTAATTATAGTTTTTTTTACCAAAAACGACATCAATATTCTTGCACTAGAGCTATTTAGGCACGTTCTACCCACCCAAGTGCTGCGGAATTTATTAACAGAGCTATAGTGCATAGCCTATTTAATTCCTAGCAGTGATGGGTATCTGACTGTTCAAGCTGAGCAGCCAAGATGTCTATTCAATAAAAAATATTTTGTCTTAAAGTACCAATATTCAGATGTTTTTACAGCGCTAAGCGCATATTCTAGGAGCCCTTTTGTGCATAAGCCCTCCCAACGTAGAGCTTATGCACAAACAGAATTGATGCACGTCCCCTGTGAAACAAGGGGCTTAAGCCCCTTGTTGGTGTGGAGAGCGCCTGATTTTTCGTCCTAGCTTGCGGTTCTGACAAAAACGTTTTAATCGAGGCGTGTAGTGCCGTATTTCAACAAAACAGCCACGCGCCGTGCGTGGCTTGAGGAGCATGACTGGTAGAGGGATGTACCTCTAAATTCTTAAAGCCTAGATTCCTAAAAATCTAGTCCACGACCTGCAAAAGGTCATGACGCAAGCCATACAGAACCCGATGAATCAACGCTTGCTGCTCCTCTGCAAGAGAGCCTTGAGATAAAGCAGAAACGAGACGACCTTCTTCTGTGCGGGTGATTTTGCGAGAAAATAAAATTTGCTCAACCAAATCCTCCAGAGGGATCTGGTAGACAGAGGCTTGTGTCTGCATTTTGCTGATGGCTAGGCAATGTTATAACTATCAGCTATTCAAAGGGAGTTAGACGTGATTGAAATCCGGCTGCTCTTGTGATCATTTCCTCCAACTAAGGTGATCTGAATCACTGCATAAAAGGCTCTTTTCAAGATGAAGCTTTAGCAAAGATTTAGAGCAGCAGGAGAAAGGGGTGCAGTCTTAAAGAGAATTGGAATAGTTCAAAGAATGGTGTCAAAACCTAAAGCCGACTTGCCCGTTGACTCCTCGAATGGAGTGGTAGCCTGCACCCAAAATCAGATTGTCAGTAGGGTTGATTTGGACTCCGCCAGAGACAGCGACTCCCTGGTCTTCTGAGTAAATCCCCAAACCAACGTAGGGAGAAACCTGATCGACCAGGGGCAAATTCACAAACGCCAGGGCATCTACCCCAGTGGAATCTTCGGTGCCCAAACCCAATTCAACTCCAAAGTTTAAGGCTCTTGCGCCAACGGAAAAGGTGGTTTCGTCGTTGCGACTGCCAACCGACACCCAGGGTTGAGGAATCAGTTGGGCGGCGGCTTTACCTGTGGGAATCAGCACGAGTGATGCGACTAGGGTAGTAGAGAAGAGGAGAGATTTCATGGCGCAATCAGCACCCTAAGTGCTGTGATGGTGTCTATTTAAGCTGGACGATCGCCCCTTTAATCAAGTTGCGAACTTGCACTAGCTAAAGCACAAGGTTGAGAATTTCTTGGGCAGCGCGATCGCACACTCCCGGTTCTCCTAGCGCCTGCCGCATTTTTTGGTAGCCTGCTAGCATTTGCTGTCGCGGTTTTGGCTGGAGTAGTTGCAGAGCGATGCGGGTAACGGCTTCTGGGGTGGCATCGTCCTGAAGTAGTTCTGGCACAATCGGCTGCATTTCTACTAAATTGGGCGGCGATATGAACGGAATCTTGAATTTCAAGATGTTTTGAGCAATCCAGGCGGTGAGGGGGCTGACTCGATATAGCACGACCTGCGGAATGTCGAGTAGGGCAAGTTCCAGGTTGACTGTGCCAGATTTGGCGATCGCCAGATCCATTGCCGCAAAACAGTTTGCACCTGTGTCACGAGCGTTGCCCGTAAGCCATAGGTTTGAATCGCTTGCTCAATCGGACGGCGATAAATCTCTAGCGATAGGGGAATCCAAAAATGTACCTGCGGCAGTTTTGCCTGAATTTGACGAGCGGCTTCAAAAATGACAGGCAGCAGATATTTCACCTCTTGGGGACGGGAGGCAGGCAAGAGGGCGATCGCCACCTGATCAGCAGCTATTTCTAAGGCTTCTCGCGCCTGTGTTCGGCTAGGGGCTGACTGCATCCGATCCACCAGGGGATGCCCCACCCAGATGACATCGGCTCCCCACTTTTGGTAGTAGCGGGCTTCTTCTGGAAAAATTGCCAGCAGGCGATCGACCATTTCTACCACTTGCTTCGTTTTACTTGCCCCAAACGACCAAACCCACTCCTGCGGCGCAATGTAGTACACCACAGGAGCCTGAGGCAAATGCCGCTTGACATAGCTGCCAATTCCCAAGTTGGGGGCGAGATAGTCGATCATCACGATCAGGTCAGGCGGATTCTGACGCAAATAGCGCTTTACCCGCCGCTGCATTCTCAGGGTAGGCAGGACATAGGGCAAAGATTCAAAAATTCCAATCGAGCCAATGGCGCTGGTGTCGCCCAGCAAAGTCGCGCCTGCGGCTGCCATGCGTTGCCCGCCCAGAGCCAAAATTTCCAGGGTCAGCCCAGTTTGCTCAACCCGATCTCGCAACGCCTTCACCAGCAAGGCACCCTGAAGGTCTCCAGATACCTCACCCGTACTGATAAAAATACGGATTCGCCCATCATCCCTCATCCTTCATCCCTTATGCCTCATCCCTTATGCCTCATCCTTCCCCTTCCCCCCTCGCCCTGAGGTCAGCCCACGCCGTCCCGTTTCCTGTGCCGCGATCAAAAACTGACGCAGATGCTGAAGATGTTCGTTGTCGGGGAGCAGGTCAAACTGTTCGATCGCCTGGTTGATAGTTAGCCCTGAGCGATAGATCATGCGAAAGGCTTTTTTGAGGGATTGTAAAACTCTGCCGTCATCTGCCTCGGCTAGACCTGCCCGCTGTAAACCTACCTGGTTGAGCGATCGCACCCTCGGAGGATTTCCCTCAACCAGCATATAGGGAGGCACATCGCGCTCGATTCGGCTCATTGCGCCCAGCATAGCGTGACGGCCGACCCAGACAAACTGGTGAATGCCAACCATTCCTCCAATCGTGGCCCGCGATTCAATGTGAATGTGACCCGCTAGAGACACTGCGTTAGAGATGACGACTGAATTTTCGATGACACAGTTGTGGGCGACATGGACGTAGGCCATTAACAAGTTGCGATCGCCCACAATGGTCGCTTCCCCCGCTCTAGTAGCCCGATTAATCGTGACGCACTCCCGGATGCGATTGTCGTCGCCAATTTTAACTAGACTCAGGGAGCCGTCATACTTCAAGTCCTGCGGCTCAAGTCCGATTACCGCTCCTGGAAAGATTTGATTGCGCTGCCCAATTTCTGTCCAGCCGTCAAGCACAACATGGGCACCAATCACGGTTTCCGCGCCAACGGTCACTTTCTCCCCAATCACACTGTACGGCCCCACTTCAACGGTGGGGTGCAGGTTGGCACCAGGATGAATTACAGCCGTTGGATGAATCAAAGTAGTCAAGGGACGGTCTCCAATCGCTTTCAGCCTATTGCTTTCGGCGTGTTTGCTTTTCAGTTTGCCAACTAATCTACCAGAGAAAACATCAGTTCACCTTCTGCCACCAACTGACCATTAACTTCGGCGCGTCCCTGCATTTTGCCAAACCGCCGCCGCTTGACCGCAAGCAGCTCAACCGTCATGACAAGCTGATCTCCAGGCACAACTGGACGGCGAAAGCGTACTTTGTCAATGCCAGCAAACATCAGTAACCCATCGGGCACATCTGGAAGCTGGGTTAAGACCACACCACCAACCTGAGCCATCGCCTCGACGATGAGTACTCCAGGCATGATCGGTCGTCCTGGAAAGTGTCCCTGAAAATGAGGCTCGTTGAAAGTGACGTTTTTGATACCTACGGCTCGTTTGCCAGGTACGTAGTCGATGATTCGATCAACCAGGGAAAACGGATAGCGGTGTGGCAAAAGTTGCTGAATTTCTTCCAGGGTAAACACGGTTTTAGACTGGCGATTGATCGGCTCTTGTTCGGTGTCGGCCGTGATATGAGGAGTCGCTGTGTGAACGTCAGCTAATGTAGACATGGATTAGTTAAGTAGGGCTTTCTTAGAAAGGAACTGTAAAGGGAAACGGCTTGCAACATCGCTCAGCTTACAGCACCGCTGAAACGATGCTAGCCGAGCAGAAGTTGAGCCACGAGCCGAGCCAGTTGGGTGTGCAGGCTGTGGCTAGCTTTATAGGCTAGAACGTGGACGAGGGGAAAGATTCCCAACAAACTTAAATCCCCTACTAAGTCTAAAAGTTTATGACGCACTGGCTCATTTGAAAATCTTAGGGGCGGGTTTAGCCATCCTTCAGTTCCGCAAACCAGAGCATTTTCTAGACTACCGCCTTTAATCAACCCATTTTGTCGCAACTGTTCGATTTGATGCGCCAACCCAAAAGTGCGGGCTGGGGCGATCGCCTCTGCAAAGCTTTCCTGGGCGGGTGTCCAGCTATACCACTGGTTGCCGATCGCAGGCAATTCAAAATCAATGCCATAGGTAAAACGCAGCGTCGGAGCGGGCAGAGCCGCCACAAATGCATCACCCTGATGAACCCAGATCGGCTCCTTGAGCGTGTAGACCGGACGGGGAGCGGATTGGGCAACGAGTCCAGACTGGGCGATCGCCTCCACCCACTCCCGCGCTGACCCATCCAACAGCGGCACTTCTGCCCCGTCGATTTCAATTCGGGCATTGTCAACGCCCATACCTGCCAGCGCTGCTAACAAATGCTCAACCGTGCGGACGCTAGCTTCCCCGTTCATCAACTCTGTAGACAGCAGAGTTTGGCTCACCGCCGCAATCCTTGCCGGAATAGAAGGCACTCCCGCCCGATCAACCCGGACAAAATAGCGCCCTTCCCCTGCCGCCGCAGGCAAGACCCGAACGCAGGTTGTCACTCCCGAATGCAAACCCACTCCTGACCGCTCAAACTCAGTCGCCAGAGTATATTGTGAAGCCTCAAACAGCCGCTCAGAACTATGCTCTAGCTGCTGCACCCCTGTCTCCTTCATCCTTCATCCCTCATCCCTCATCCTGCCTAAAATCTTTCTCCAATGCCAAAGTGTAGCCTGCTGTCGCCATCATCGTTAAAGCCGTAGTCTACTCGAATTGCGCCCAGCGGAGACTGAATCCGAACGCCCACGCCATAGCCAAACCCAACCCAGGTTTATCTCGGATGCCTGCCGGATCGCCCGGTACATTGTCTCCGGTGCCCAGGTCAGAACCGACATCAACGAACAGCGCCCCGCCAATAATGGCAAAGAGTGGAAAGCGATACTCAGCGGTTGCCTGAATGAAGCTGCGACCGCTACCCAGTTCTCCTGAATCATAGCCGCGAACAGAATCAGTCCCGCCCAGAGAGAAGGCTTCATAGGGAGGCAAATCTCCTAGAATGGTGCCTGCTTGTAGATTTAATGCTAGCGTTTCAGGCCCTTCTGTGAAGTTGGTATAGTCTACCGGAATGTAGTAGCTGTAGCTTGCCCGCAAGCGGTTAAACAAAATGCCGCTCAGGGGAATGGTTTGCTCAGTGCTGAACCGCAGCAAAGAGCCGCTAGTTGGCTGAAGGGGGTTATCTCGTAAGTCTTGGGCAAGTCCAACCTGGAAGGTCAGCAGATCGTCGGTGCCGTCATCGTTAAAGCTGAGCAGGTTGCCTAACTCGTCACGCGGCGTAACTTCTCCGTCTCCATCCCGAATTGAAACCCGCTGATACTGCAAGCCCGCAGTAGCTCTCCAGTTTTCTAGACCCAGCCATTCGTCCAGGGGACGGCTAAAGCTAACGCCTCCTCCTAAACGCTGGACACGGGGGCGATCGCCATTATCTAGCTCAATCTCATTCTCACCGCCATCAAAAATCAGCGAAATCGAGCGACGGTTAAACAGGTTGACCGTGTAGGAAGTGCGGTAAGGATCGCCCCCAATCCAGGGGTCAGTAAAGTTAACGTCAAACAGCAGGGCATCTCGTTCCCCTAATTGAATCTCGGCCCCAAGCCGCTGGTTGTTGCCACCCAGGTTTTGCTCTTGGTAGCTAACCGTGCCAAACAAACCACTGGAAGAGCTAAAACCGACCCCTGCGGCTAGAGAACCCGTGTTGCGCTCGATCACGTTGACAACCACATCGACCTTGCGGGGATCATCGCCAGGGTTCAGGGAAACCCTTACGTCTTCAAAAATCCCTAAGCCAAATACCCGCTGCAAATCTGACTGAATAGCGGTCTGGTTAAACACTTCTCCCGGCTGCGTTTCAAACTCGCGAGTAATGATGAACTCTCTCGTATTGCCTTCAATCGGTTCGCCATCCTCGTCTTCAGTTTCGCCATCTTGACCCAGGAAGCGCACCTGAATATCTTCAATTTCGCCCTCAGCCACCACCAGCGTCACCGTTCCATCGGGTGAGACCTGAGGCGCATCGACCACCTGAGCCAGCACATAGCCATTGTCCTGATACCACTGGTTGAGTTCTTCAACGCCAAACTGAAAGTCGCGCAAGTTGAGAATGCTACCGTACTGTTCGCCAAAGATCTCGTCCACGACAGTTTGGGGTAATACCTGATTGCCTTCAACTTGAACCTGCTGTAGCACTGGGTTCGGCGACACTTCAAAGGTCACTCTCACGCCCAAAGGAGTATCTTCCGGAACAGCCCGCACATCCGAGAAAAAGCCCGTTGCAAAAATTGAGTTGATGTCTTCCTGAAGCTGCGAGCGGGTTGTCGTGCGCCCTGGCTGTGTCCGAATCGCCTCATAGACGACATTTTGCAAATCTCCTTCAGCCCCACTGACAAGGACTTCTGCAACGAGTACTCGCGGCTCAGGGGGAGAGGTTTCTGCGCCAGGGGCAGGGGCGGGTGGAGTATCTGCGGGCGGTGCATCTTCCTCCTGCTGATCCACAGGCTGATCATCTTCAGGCGAAGCCTCAGCAGGTGGAGCTTCGTCGGGCTGCTCAGGCTGTACTTCCTCTGAAGGTACAGGAGCATCTGCTGGAGGCTCGGCAGGTGAATCCGCTTCATCCTCAGAGGAGGGGGTGATGTCAAACTGAATTTGGTTGGGAGTTTCCTGAACTGGCGTTTGAGTGTTGGGCGGTGGAGTGCCTGCGTCTGCCGGGGTATCTACCTCGGAAGGGATAGGGGTTTGCGCCCAAAAGTTTTGGTCAGACGATTCGGGGGCGCTGACGGTGGGCAAGGCAGACAAAGCGGAAGTGGACACAAACGAGTTTTGTCCAACGATCTCCGAACTGTTAGTTTGTCCGGTAGCGGGAGCCACCTCAGAGGTTTGAGATTGGGCAGGACGGGACAGACCGAAAGCAGCCGAGGCAGTGAAGACTGCCAGTAGAACTGGAGAAAGACGCATATTGTTTGGGTTGTTTAGCACTTCCACACACCACGACCTGCTGTTGCAGGTGAAGGACACAGAGAATCAAGCGGAAACCAGGCGGAGAAACGAATCGCTTTAGAGTTAGCGATCTAGCAAAACGATCCTGGGCAATCGGAGAAATTTTACAGCATTGGCTGGAACAAACATTTGCCTATTTGGTGAGAGGGGCTAAATTTGATCAGTTTTAGCCAGAATTCTGGTCAAAACTTGCTGATAAGCTGCTTCGACGTTACCTAGATCGTGACGAAAGCGGTCTTTGTCCATCACGCGCTGTTTGGGGTCGGGGGCAGATTGGTCCCACAGACGACAGGTATCGGGGCTAATTTCGTCTGCAAGCAGCAAGTTTTGGGACGGGTCTAAACCAAACTCTAGTTTGAAGTCCACCAATGTAATTCCACACTTTTGAAAGAAATCAGTCAGGATTTGGTTAATTTTGAGCGCTTTGGAGCGAAGCTGTTCAACTTGTTCTGGAGTTGCCAGGTTGAGCAGAAGCAGGCGATCGCCCGTCAGCAAAGGATCGCCCAGCGCATCATTCTTGTAATAGAACTCAACCAGTGGCGACTTCAGAACGGTGCCCAGTTCCAGTCCAGTCTGTTGACAGAGGCTACCAGCGGCAATGTTCCTGACGACGACCTCTAGCGGCAAAATCTGAACTGCCCGAACCCGCATGGTGTTTGCAGAAGGGCGATCGATGAAGTGAGTCGCGATCCCTTGAGCCTCTAGCAAGTGAAACAGATGGCTGGAGATGGCGCAGTTAATGTCTCCTTTGCCCTGAATGCTGCCTCGTTTTTGGGCATTAAAAGCGGTCGCATCGTCCTTAAAAAAAGACAGTAAAACACTGGGGTCATCTGTTGCGTAGAGAACTTTAGCTTTGCCTTCGTAGAGCTTTTCGTGAGCAGCCATGTAGAGATAGGTTGAGATTTTTCTCAAAACAAAAAAGTCAGGGAAAGCATTACTTTACCCCACCCTGGTATCACTCGAATGAAACAGCTTCACAATTCTAACGGACGGCGGCTCTACAGTAGAACTAGGATAGAAACCAACTGGGAGCAGCTTATGGGAGTTTCTAAAAACCGCCTGGAAATTGAGTTAGTAGGACAGACCGATCGGTTGAGCAAACTGCCTACGATGTATGATTTGCCCAGCGAAGACCCCAGGGAATCCGGTTTGCCAGACGAATTTCACGACTTACAGCCGCACTTGTTAAGCCGCACCCTGCGTTTGACGGGTTATTCGGGCGATCGCTACTTTACAGGCACCGACATGAACCTGTACTACAGCGTCGAGCATCCCCTCTGGCACAAGCGCCCCGACTGGTTTCTCGTGGTGGATGTCCCCCGGCTTTATGCAGGTCACGATCTCCGTAACAGCTTTGTAGGTTGGGATGAAGGCAAAGCACCCAGCGTCGTTGTGGAGCTACTGTCGCCCGGACGGGAAGAGGAAGATTTGTGGATCTACGCCGATGAACGAATTGGGGAACCACCGGAAGATTTACCGCCTTACACGATCGAAGAAGACGAATCAGGCATCAGCCCCCCGCATAAGTGGCTCGTGTATGAGCAGGTTTTACAAATTCCCTACTACTTTGTTTTTAGTCGCTACAGCGATCGCCTGCGCTGCTTTAAATTAATCGAGGGACGCTACCAGGAACAGCGGCTAACAGAAAATTCTCAGATATGGTTGCCTGAACTCAACATCGGGCTTGGTATCTGGCATGGAAAATTTGATGGCATTACGCGGGCATGGCTGCGCTGGTATGACGCTGAAGGCAACTGGTTACTGACTGACACCGAACAGGAGCATCAGCGAGCCGAGCAAGAACGGTTGGCAAAGGAACAGGCTCAAGCTCAACTGACCAGGGCCGCACAGAAACTGCTGAAATCGGGGATGACAGCGCTACAAGTCTCAGAAATGCTGGGATTGGCGATCGCCCATGTTCAAGCCCTACAAGCAGAAGGACAAGCGAACCAAATAGAGTGAAAGTGAATCTGCGCGTCGCGTTTGTGTAAATACGCAGCAGAGCAGCAATCCACTCAAATCACTCTTAAGGGGATGGCGATCGCCCCTCGCTTTCTTGATCATGGGGAAGAATTCAACCGCAGATATCAGGAAGCTGATTCGGCACTCACTCCTCTCTCACCCCAAGCACTATGGTGTAATAGCCTACTGGTTTGTCCGGTTTTGGAGGAAAGGGGGCGATCGCACCAAGTCGTTTTACACCTTTATCCACCCCTGGCAGGAACTTGTGAAACATTGATCTACAGCGATGCCGGTGATGGATATGGAGACTGGCGACTTGACCACTTTGAAGCAGTTCGGTTTGAACAGGGTTTGGACTTGATCTGGCGAGAAGAAGGTGAGTTTTCGTTTCCCTATACCAGCGTCCGAGTGCAGGTTCATGGGTTTGAGCTACAGCAAGTGTGGGTTGATGATGTGGCAGCAAAACATAAGGAGAATGAGTGGAAGGGCGATCGCTTCCAAAAGATTTATTTACAGCGTGTTTCAGATAAATAAGAGCAAGCATATCTGCACTTCAAGAAAATGGTTGAACAAGCTGCGGCAACGCGAGATAATGAAAGATGGCAATTAACTCAAGAGGGCTGATCCATGACCCAGACCGGGACTAAACCTGTGGGCACTGAACCCGTGTTCGTGAGTCCAATGGATCACTACAATCGGGAACTCATTGCCAATCTTCATCCCGCCGATTGGGTTAACCCTACACCTGCTCAGCGATACAATCTGGTTGTGATTGGGGCGGGCACTGCTGGATTGGTGACAGCCGCCGGAGCCGGGCTGCTGGGCGCTAAGGTCGCTCTGGTCGAAAAACATCTGATGGGCGGTGACTGCACCAATGTTGGATGTGTGCCCTCAAAAGCAATGATTCGTTCGGCACGAGTGGCAGGTGAGATTCGTCGAGCAAAGCACTACGGGATCAATGTGCCTGGTGAAGTCACAGTAGACTTCTCAACGGTGATGGAGCGCTTGCGGCGAGTCCGCACCGAAATTAGCCCAAATGACTCTGCAACGCGATTCCAGCAAGAGTTTGGGGTAGATGTTTTTTTGGAGAAGCACGGTTTTCAGGCTCAGATACAGTCGAGGTGGCGGGGCAAACGCTGCGATTTAAGAAAGCGGCGATCGCCACTGGTTCCTCTCCTCTCCATTTGCCGATCGAAGGATTAGAAGAATCCGGATATCTCACCAACGAAACGGTGTTTTCACTCACCGAAAAGCCCGATCGCCTTGCTGTCATTGGTGGCGGCTACATCGGCTGTGAACTCGCCCAAACCTTTCGGCGCTTAGGATCAGAGGTTGTTCTGTTTCAGCGCGGTTCCCGCCTGCTCGACCGCGAAGACCTGGATGCATCAAACCTTGTGCAGCAGGTATTTATCCAGGAGGGAATTCGTCTGGTTTTGAAGTCACAGATCAAGCGAATCGAGCAAAAAGATTCAGTCAAAGTAATTCACTATGAAGCAGACGGGCAGGAGAATGCCGTTACTGTAGATGAGATTTTGGTAGGAGCAGGCAGAAAGCCCAATATTCAGGGGTTGAATCTAGAAGCGGTAGGAGTTAAGACCGATTCTAGAAAAGGAGTGATCATTGATGATTATCTTCAAACCAGCAATTCTAATATCTACGCAGTGGGTGATGTCTGCATGAAGTGGAAATTCACTCATGCTGCCGATGCTGCTGCCCGCATTCTGATTCAAAATGCCTTGTTTGCTGTTGCCGGAATTGGGCGCAAAAAGCTGAGTTCACTGGTGATGCCCTGGTGTACTTACACCGATCCTGAAGTTGCTCATGTTGGACTCTATCCCCATGAAGCACAGGAACGGGGGATGGAAATTGATACTTTCTGTGTGTCGCTCAACGATGTCGATCGGGCGATCGTAGATGACGAAACGGAGGGATTCTTAAAAATTCATGTTAAGCAGGGCACCGATGAGATTGTAGGCGCAACGCTGGTCGCTCGACACGCAGGCGAAATAATTAGTCAGGTTACGCTGGCGATGACCAATGGAGTAGGGTTGGGGGCGATCGCCAACACTATTTATCCCTATCCTACCCAGGCAGAAATCCTCCGCAAAGCTGCCAGCCAATACGGCCTCAAGCGCCTCACCACCTTCAAACCGCTAGCCTCCAAATTTTTAGCCTGGAGACGTTAAGAATCATGGATAAATCACCTGTGGGGTGAGTGTCTCACCCGCTCGGACGGGCAAGATGCCCATCCCACATAACTGTACAGTTTCAGTATTTTTACGTAGGGCGGGCAAAGTAAATTGTGCCCATCAAGATGCGGTTCTTGAACAAATGGGCACGGACGATGCTCTTTACCCCTACTGTTAACACCTTATTTTAGGCTGTTAAGATATCGATGGGAACCAGCTTGGGAGGGGTTGGCAATGATAGGTCAGCTACTGGGCGATCGCTACCAGATCCAGGAGTGTTTAGGCAAAAAATCGGGACGGCAAACCTTCCTGGCGTGGGATCAGCAGGCAGAACAACAGGTGGTAATCAAGCTACTCAGCTTTAACCGCGAGTTCGTTTGGGATGATCTAAAGCTGTTTGAGCGAGAAGCCGAAACCCTGCGTACTTTATCCCATCCCGCGATTCCTCATTACATCGATTTCTTTGAAGTGGAGTCTCCCCAGGTTCACCGATTTGCTTTGGTGCAGAGTTACGTCAAAGCAGATTCCCTGGCAAACCACCTGCAAGCCGGACGAACCTTTGCCGCAGCCGACCTCAAGCAACTGGCAACCTCCTTACTAGAAATCCTGGTCTATCTGCAAAGTCGTCAGCCTGCCGTTGTTCATCGTGACATTAAGCCCAGTAACGTTCTGCTCACTAATCGTTCTGGGCATCGGGCGGGAGACGTGTACCTGGTCGATTTTGGCTCAGTGCAAACCCTGGTGGCGACCGAGGGAGAAACCATTACTGTAGTGGGAACCTATGGCTACATGGCTCCTGAACAGTTTGGTGGACGCACCAGCCCGCAACAGATCTGTATGGCTTGGGAACCACCCTAATTCATTTAGCAACGGGATGCCATCCGGCTGATATTCCCCAGCGGCGACTGAAGCTTCAGTTTGAACCCTTGACTCAGGTAGACAGGTCTTTCAAGCAATGGCTTTCCCGTTTGGTGGAACCCGATCTAGAAGAAAGATTTGCTTCCGCAGCGGCGGCTTTAGAATCTCTCAAGTCTAACTCTCTTCCCAAAACTCTAGAATGGGCAGTGGTCAAGGCTGAGCCAGAGGCGATCGCCCAACCCTCCCACAGCCAAATCCAGCGCTCCGCCTCCGAACATCACCTCACCTTTCAGTTTCCCCCAAAAACTCAAACAGCTTCTCCTCTTCCATCCTCACGGCTCTGGAAAGTAACACCTTTGGCGCTGGTAGCAGATTTGGTGATAATGCTCGTTAGTCCTCCGATCGCCATTTTTGCGGCTCTGCTGTGGGTCAGCAGCATTGGCATAGAGACCATCTTTCTCCGGCTGCGCCATCGGCCTAGCAATAAACGAAGCAAGCCTCCTGCCCACCCCAACCTCTTACCCAACTTCTTGAAAGTAACCCGTCACCAGCTTATTTTGCGGCTGCATGACGGTAACTGTCGGCTACAGGAGGGCGATCGCCTCATCACTTCCCTGTCCTTACCCTTGTCCAGTATCAGAGCGCTGGAATATCGGGGCAGTCATGAACACTTCCATGCGCTGATTATTGAGGCAGATCAGCACTATGAGCTTAGGGGTGAAGGATTAGTTTCCACCAGAGAGCTAAGGTGGATCGCTGAAGAATTAAGCCAGCGGCTTAATTTACCCCTCCGCCACACTAAAGACTATTTGGTGCTGCCTCCGGCGATCGCTCAACAAGAACCAAAAACTTTGATCGACTTTCCCACCCCGATCGCCAAACCGCCCGACACCCAGGTAATCCTGCTCAAGCGAGTCAGTTGGATTGACATCCTGATTCCAATTGATTCCAGCCAGGATGTGGAGGAGTACGATCGCCTGCACATTGATGAACATCAAATTCGTCAATCTTTTGCCCAACAGCAAGATCCTCTTCCTGGTCTTCGCATGGCTATCAGTGCAATTGAATACTGTAGCGATCGGGATCAGGCGACCGGACTTTTGAGAATATGGGCGGGGAAGCGCAAGTATGAATTGGGTAGAGACTTGCTCTCGACTGCTGAACTAGAGTGGCTAGCTTACGAGTTGAGTGAGTGGCTGGGTTTACCCGTTTACAATACCCCAATTGCCTTATCGGTCTTGGGTTAGTGCCTGGAACTCCTTATTTTTACGCAGTGGCTCAAACGTATGGTCAGACCGCGCCATCACGCGGTAGAGATTGGGGCTGAGAACCAGCGCCCGATGCAGATTTTTGATTGCCAGTTCAACATCGCCTTGCAGCGTAAAGGCGCAGGCTTTCCCATACCAGGCGTTAGGATTGTCCGCCCGATGCTTGAGTGAGCGATCGAAGCTGGCGATCGCTTCCTCAAGCCGATTCATCTTGCTCAAAACCAGCCCTCGATAGTTCCAGGCGTAATAGCAACTGCTTTTGATCGAGATGGTTTTATCTAGGCTAGCGATCGCCTCTTCATATTGTTTCAGGGCAGCGAGAGACGTTCCCCGGTTGTACCAGGCGTGATAGTCGTCAGGCTTGAGGCTAAGGGCTTGATCAAAATTTTCGATCGCCTCTTTGTAGCGGTAGAGGCAGGCAAGCGCATTACCCCGGTTATACCAGGCTTTTTGATCTGCCGGATTAAACTGGATGGCGACACCAAAACCGTCTATTGCCTCTTCATAGCGTCCTAACCGCGCCAGGGCAATGCTTCTGCCGTGCCAGGCCAGAGCAAGTTTAGGCTTGATCTTTAGCGCCTTGTCAAAACTGGTAATCGCTTCTTCATGCGCCCCTGACTCATACAGCGCATAGCCTCGATGCATCCAGGCATCATGATTTTTGGGGTTGACCTCCAACAGTCGATCAAATCTGGCGATCGCCCCTTCATACCGTCTGAGTTCGTAAAGCGCACTACCCTGACTAAACCAGGCGTGCAAGTCTTGATCCTGACTCATGACAAACCTGAGCAAAGATGAAATGTGGTGAATTGGTCTTGGAAATATTGGATGCAATGCCCTGATCTGCCTGAGTAGGAGCAATTCGTAAAACTCTCCTACAAAATCAAGCCTAAATTGAGTAACGCCATAAATTGAGTATATGGGCATCTACACTCCAGCAGTATTCCCAATTTCCCATAGTTGCCATCAAAACAAAGTAGCATCAGCATTACAGCAGTTTATGAATCCTGTTACGGACAGTATTGCAACCGCAAGACGCTGTATTGCATAAAGCTATATTCTATCTTCGGCGCAAAGACTTAACTCAAGAACCGCATTATGGCTGAATTGACGCATCGCACTGAGCAAGATTCGATGGGCAAACGGCAAATTCCATCGGAGGCTTACTACGGTATTCAAACCCTGAGAGCGACTGAGAATTTCCCCATTAGCGGGTTAAAGCCGTTGCCAACCTATATAGATGCCTGTATTTTGATCAAAAAGGCGACGGCGATCGCCAATGGTGAATTGGGCTGCATCGCTTCAGATGTCGGTCAGGCAATCGTCCGGGCTGCCGATGAAGTGTTGCAGGGCAAGCTGCGGGATCAGTTTGTGGTAGACGTTTACCAGGCAGGTGCGGGCACCTCGCATCACATGAACGTGAATGAAGTGCTGGCTAACCGCGCTCTAGAGATTTTGGGCGATGAGAAGGGGAACTACAAGCGGGTGAATCCGAATGACCATGTGAACTATGGGCAATCTACCAATGACGTGATCCCGACGGCCATTCGGATTGGCGGACTGTTGGCGCTGGAGCATTCGCTCTATCCGTCCCTGGAAAGGCGATCGCCACTCTCAATCAAAAAGCCGATGAGTTTCACGACATCATTCGTTCAGGACGCACTCACCTGCAAGATGCTGTTCCGGTAAGATTGGGCGAAAATTTTCGCGCCTGGGGTCAAATTCTCACGGATCACCTGACGCGAATTAGACTAGCCGCAAAGGATCTAACCGTGTTAGGGCTGGGTGGCAGTGCGGCGGGGACAGGGCTGAACACGCATCCCCAATACAGACAGCGAGTTGCCCAAATTTTGTCAGAACTGCTGGGTCAACCCTTGCAGCCTGCGCCTCATCTGATGGCAGCGATGCAGAGTATGGCTCCGTTTGTGAATGTGTCGGGTTCACTGCGTAACCTGGCGCAAGACTGCGCCAAAATTTCTCACGATCTGCGCCTGCTCGATTCTGGACCTAAAACAGGCTTTAAGGAAATTCAACTGCCACCCGTACAGCCCGGTTCCTCGATCATGCCAGGAAAATACAATCCGGTGATGGCAGAAATGACCGCAATGGTTTGCTTTCAGGTGATGGGCTACGATGCGGCGATCGCCCTGGCTGCCCAAGCCGGACAGTTGGAGCTAAATGTCATGATGCCGCTGATTGCCTACAACCTGATTCACAGCGTTGAGATTTTGGGCAACACATTGGCTGCGTTAACCGAGAAGTGCATTCAGGGAATTACGGCTAAGGGCGATCGCTGTCTTGCCTATGCTGAGGGTAGTTTGGCACTGGTGACGGCGCTCAATCCCTACATTGGCTATCTTAATGCGGCTGCGATCGCTAAAGAATCATTGGAAACAGGCAAATCTCTGCGGCAGATTGTCCTGGAACGGGGACTAATGGATGAGTCAGCCCTGGCTCAAGTGTTAGATCTGGAGAAAATGAGCCTGCCTCCCAATGTTTGATCTCAGTTACATTGGTGCGGTTTTTTCGGCATTGCTTAATCCGGCTATGAAATTGAGAGGGAAGGCTCGCGGAGCGAGCCTTCCCTCTCAATTTCATAGCTAAAATCAGCAATGCCGTTTTTTCAAACCTACGGTAGTCCTGTAGAGGAGTGGGCAGCTTACTCGTTCAAGCCATTGCTGAGCGGCAGAGTCACGGTAAACGTGGTGCCAACGTTGACCTGACTGCTGACTGCGATCGCGCCACCCGCCTGCTCTACTACCTGCTTGACAATTGCCAGCCCTAAACCTGTCCCCGGAATTTTACCGACATTACTGGCGCGGTAGAAGGACTCAAACAGCCGAACCTGATCAGCAAGGGGAATGCCAATGCCCTCATCCTGTACTTGAACCACTACTGCCTCGGCTTGACACTGCAATCTGAGCCAAACGGTACTGCAAGGCGGTGAATATTTAATTGCGTTGGAGAGAAGATTAGTGAGAATCTGCCGCAGCACGGCTTCATTCACATGAACGGTAAAGCATTCGTTTTCACAGTTAAACTCAATCGTGCGATCGGTGTTATTTCCAACTTTAATTTCTTCAATTAATTCGCGGCAGAAAGGTGCGATCGCCAGTGGCACACTGTTAGTAGCCAAGCCGTTTGCTTCAACTTTGCCAAACTCCAGGACATCATTCAGCAAAGCCGTCATCGAGTTAACCGCTGCTTGAATTCGCTGAAAAAAATCGGCGCGTCGTTCGGATGGCAGGTCGGGCTGCTCTAGCAGACGAGCAAACCCAGCAATAACATTGAGCGGATTGCGAAATTCGTGGGAAACCATTGAGACGAAATGTGATTTGAGTTGCTTGAGTTCGCGCTCTTGTTCTAGTGCAGCCTGAAGCTGAAGGGAAAGTCGGCGCGATCGCAGCAGCATTTCTACCCGCGCTCGTAACTCTAACTTCTCGATTGGTTTGCCAATCAGCTCATCGACGGTTTGCCAGAGGTGACGCGTCAACAGTTTGACATCAGCCTGGAGAGTAATCAGCAAGACGGGCAAAAACACAGGCTGTTCAGCGTGTTTTCTGGCCTGTACCCACTCCCACAAATGATGCAGGGCTGCGCCATCAAGCACGCACAGGTCAAACGATTCGTTTAGCAGCGGCAGAGCTTTGCCCGCCTGCACCACAGATTCTCCGACCACGACTTCGTAATATCGCCCCAACCAGTCTGCTAGCAGGCGGCGATTTTCCGTTTGCTCCACAAAAATCAAAATTCGCATCCTACTCCCCCTCTGGCCATTCGGGGATACCCGTGAGAATGCCTCGAAGCTGGCTGAGCGGATTGCCAACCTTTACTCCATAGCGGCTGATTTGAAATTCGCGCAGGGTTTTCTCAAAATCGGTCATCCGCTTTTTGAGGACACCGATGACGCGCCGCAGTTCGCCCCGCAGTTCTAGATAGCGCAGAAAAATAATCGTGTCGGCTAGATAGCTGATGCCAATTTCGGTGGCGCGAAATTCGCCCATAATCGTTTCAAGCTCGTTGATCAGCAGCACTGCCACCCCCATGTTTTGCAGATACTTACAGAGGGCATGGAGGTGAGGTGTGAGGTCTTCTCCCCGCACTGAGAGCCGATAGCCAGAGATACTGTCGATCATTACAATTCGCGCCTGCTGTTGCTCAACCTCTTGCCGTACCAAATTAGCAAATTCATCTGGGGTGTAGTGGAGCGGCTCGATTTGCACGATCGCCAGCGTGCCGCGCTCCTGCATGGCGTGGACTGGAATGTTAATGCCTTCGGCGCGATGCATCAATGTTTCCTTGGCTTCCTCAAAGGTGTAAATCACCGATCGCTCACCCCGTCCGGCTGCCTCTTTCATAAACTGAAGTCCCAGGGTGCTTTTCCCTACACCGCTTGGACCGCTGACAATCGTAATCGTGCTGCGCTCGATGCCGCCGTGCAGCAGTTCGTCAATTTCTGGAATTCCAGAGGAGATAGATTCTGTGGTGAAAGCTCGTTCAAAAGTTTCTGGCAGCAAGCGCGGAAAAAGCTGGATGCCGCTGTTGGTGAGGCGCAGGCTATGGTAGCCATCTCGAAAGCCACTGCCTCGAAACTTGGAGACTCTAAGGGTGCGATCGCCCTCATTGAAATTCAAATTCAGCACCCCATCGCTCATGAACTGCAAATCATCGTCAGGAGCTTCGAGGCTATGTTCTGAAGTGAACAAAACCGTGATGTCTTGCTCGACTAGAAACCGTAGAAACGACAGCACCTGCTTGCGAAACTGGAAAGGATCGGTGGCAAGATAGCGAAACTGTGTCATTGAATCAATAAAAATTCGCTGTGGCTTTAGGGTTTCGACCTGCTCCACAATTCGCTGAGTCGTCGGTTCGCGCTCGACTTCAGCGGGTGAGAAAATATCGTAGGTCTGTACCTGAGCAAAAAATTCAGAGGTAGGGCTAAGGTCAAGAAAAGTAACGCCCTGCGCGTCAAATCCTAGCCCTTCAGCCGTTCTTCGCAGTTGGGCAACCGTTTCTGCCAGCGTAATAAATAGAACGGGTTCACTGTTTGCGGCTCCCGTCGTTAAAAAATGCATCCCCAGGGTGGTTTTGCCTGTTCCTGGCCCCCCTCGAACTAGATAAGCCCGACCAGGAACGTAGCCGCCATAAAGAACTTCGTTGAGACCCGAAATTCCCGTCGATAACCGATCTCTAGACATTAGGAACCCGTCTTCCCGCCTCCATTGATACTACAGAATTGTGATGTGACGTGTTCTTTCTGCTGCGTCGGGTTTGACGATCCGTTAGGAGCCAGAAAGTTCAGGCCTTGCTCGGTTGAGACACCTTTTCTACGACATGAATGAAGGCATCCATTGTTAGGCAGAACTTAAGGCTATGTCTGTTAGGTTTGAGAATATCATTAAAGCCCATTCTCAAGATTCTATTGTCAAAAGCTGTTGTTTCCTTTGCCTTCAGCCTCTCGGTACAGATCCATGCTTGTCTTAATCTCAATGGATTAGCAATATGTTAAGGAAAGCCAAAATCGTAAAATTCTGTACCATTCCACGCTCATAGTGTATGGTATCTCCTAAAACAGGTTGCGAGGCTCAGATGTACAGCCAAGACGGTTATACCCAACTGACGTTTCACTATATTGACGGTCACAGCGAATCTTTTACGGTCTACGAGCCGATTGAGGATGCAACCAGCCCCGCAGGGGTTCATCTAGAGGTACGGCACCTGCTAGAAAAAGATTGGTGGATTGTGAATTTAGAGGAACAGACGGTGTTTATCAACATTGATAATGTGATCAAGGTTGAAGTGAAGCCCGCTATTCCTAATATCAGAGGAGAGGGGGTTTTCTCTAACGCCGATCAGGTGACTACAATCAATCGGATGCGGTAAATCGAGATGTGATTTAAGGATGACAACCATGCAGCCAAATGTAAGTCTAATTCGGGCTGAGAATTATGAGACTCAGCAGCTACGAGCCGATTTGGAGAGGCTGCTAGAGCCTTTGGGGGGAATGGCGGCGTTTGTCAAAGCGGGCGATCGCGTCCTCCTGAAACCCAACCTGCTCACCGGGGCACGCCCTACGAAGGAATGCACCACCCGTCCAGAGGTCGTCTATTGCGTCGCGCAACTGGTTCAGGAAGCGGGCGGTAAGCCATTTTTGGGAGACAGTCCCGCTTTTGGCAGTGCCGCAGGGGTAGCCAAAGCAAATGGCTACTTGCCCTGGCTAGACAAACTGGACGTACCGATTGTAGAACTGCGGGGCAAGCGCTACGAAACGGTCAGCGCAGACTTTAACCATCTGTTGCTCTGCAAAGAAGCAATGGAAGCCGATGTGGTAATCAACTTGCCCAAAGTAAAATCCCATGTGCAGTTGACGCTCACCCTCGGCGTAAAAAATCTATTTGGCTGCGTTCCTGGCAAGATGAAGGCATGGTGGCACCTGGAAGCTGGGAAGGACAGCGATCGCTTTGGCAATATGCTAGTGGAAACGGCACGGGCGATCGCCCCCAACCTGACGATCATGGATGGCATCATCGGTCACGAAGGCAAAGGACCCAGCGGTGGCGAGCCTCGTCAACTCGGCATTTTGGGCGCTTCGGCTGATGTATTTGCGCTCGATCGGTCAATGGTAGAAGTTCTCAACGCTGATCCGGCAACCATTCCAACTGTTGCAGCATCCCAGCGGCTAGGCGTTTGCCCCGAACTAGAAGCCATTCACTTCCCGCATCTGACTCCCCAAGCGCTACAGATCCTTGACTGGAAGTTTCCTGAACAGCTTATCCCCATTGACTTTGGCGCACCCCGTGTGCTTAAGTCTACCTTTAAGCATCTCTATATTCGGTTTATTAAGGAACCCGTTGCAGCCTACGCTGCTCAGGCTCATTCTTAGAGGGTATCTGAAAAGCAGCAAATGCTCCCTGTAAGGGCGTAGCATTCGGCAGGTAGACTCTGGAATAGACCGAAAATTCTTGCCCGAATGCCACGCCCCTACAAACTCGTGGATGACAGAGGGGAAACTTGGCTTCTTAGCCCAAAGCTATAGCTCTGTCGAGGATAGAAGTCTGGGAATCGGTAGAAGGTATCGGGTTTCTCCTAGCTGCTCCTGCAACGTGTCTACCTGCTGTGCGATCGCATTGTATCGATTGACTAGCTCAGAATAATCTGCGTACAGCGCATCGTACTTTGCTACAGCAGCATTGTGGTCAGTTGCTATTTGATTGTGTTGCTCAACGGCTTCGGCATACTCCTCTTGCAAGTAAGCCGGAAGTCCACCAGGGTGATCTTGATCAAACGTCGCAATTTTTGACTGCAAGGTTTGAACTTTAAAGCTAGATGAGCTTAGCTCCAGCGTCATTTCCTTCAACCAGGACTCCATCTCTTGCATTGCAGAACGCTTTGCGCCAAGCTCTACCTCAAGATTGCTGAGCTTAACCCGATCATCCCGCTTGTCGAAGTTTTGGACGCTGACAAAAACCAGATTCACGCCTAGAAGAAATGCGATCGCGGTCACCAGTCCCAGTAGCCGAATTCTAAACATCCCTGACTCCAGATTTTTCAACCCGTTATTTTAGAGCAATCGTTTCTAAGTGCCAGCAAGCCGTCCGTTGGCGATCGCCAACAGCAGAGACAAGCCAAACGCCAACCGATACCAGACAAAAATCCAGGTGCTTTGACGCTGCAAGAAACGAATCAACCAGGCGATCGATAGGTAAGAAAAAATGAAGGTTGAGATAATTCCTACAATTAGGGCAGGCAAAACGTCCAGGTGATTTCTGACTTCAGTGGACTGGTAGAGGGTGGCGATCGCCAACGTCGGCAAACCCAACAAAAAAGAAAACCGGGCTGCTGCGGGTCGCTCCAATCCTAAAAACAGAGCCATTGTCATGGTTGAACCAGAGCGAGAAGTCCCCGGAATGATGGCAAGCATCTGTCCCAACCCAACCAAAATGCCGTCTTTAATTTCGAGCAGGTTAAACCCCCGCTTGCGGCTACCAATTTTTTCGGCTAGCCCCATCAAAAGCGACATCATGATAGACATGAAGGCGATGACTAGCGCTCCTTCCAGAACCGATTGAGTTACCCCCGGCAGAGCCTTCTTGTAAAACAGTCCCCCGACCAAAGCGGGTACAGTCCCAATCGCAATGCCAACAAAAACTTTCCACTCATCCTGTTCCCAGTTCTTCTTACGAAAAGCCATCCAGCTTCCCGCGATAGTTTGCTGAATGTCTGACCAGAAGTAGATCAGCACTGCAATGACGCTGCCAAACTGAATTGCATCCACAAAATACTTTTCGCCTAAAACATCCCAGCCAAATACTCTGGTGAACACGAGCAAATGCGCTGTGCTGCTAATTGGCAAAAACTCAGTTATTCCCTGGACAAACCCTAAAACGACGGCTTGCAGCAGATTAACTTCTCCACCAGCAGCAGCCTCAGTTTGAGCAATCAATGGGGACATGAAGGACGGTAGCATCAGATAGTGGGGTAGGGCGAATGGCCATATCTCTATTGCCGTAGTCCAACTTGTATTGCTCATGAGAGCCAGACCCGCGTTGATTCCGGTCAAACCCATGCTCACTCCTCTATAAAGATCCGTAATTCAACAAAATTGCTGCCCTAATTTAAGCTCGAATTGCTGGACGTGTCTGCCCTAAAGCCGCATCTACACCAAATCTTCTAACCTTTGCTCTATTTGGCGATCGCTTGAAACGCGCTAGATTCCTCAGCAAATCTTACGCACCGATCTGCGCCTATCCCGGAATTTTTGAAGAATTTTAAGGTGACAGAAAAACTAAGCTATTGTTGTAGATATGCCCCCCAGGGGGATGAATTTATGATATGTTAAAAAAGGTAAATTAATATTCATAATACTTTGTCTTCCTTTACTCCGTCATCACCCGCTCTCTACCAGGCTCGTCTAAAAGAAACCTCTTTAGCTGAAGCTCCTTCAAGCTGGGTTGGCGATCGCATTTCACCCAGCCGCATCCCCCAATCCTGGCTGTTTTTCACTGCCTCAATCTTTCTAGTGTCAGTGCCCGTCTTCTTCCAGGCTCCCCTGGTCAGGTGGTCGCCCTGGCTCAGCCTGTTGATCACTTTGGGCTGGCTGGGGTTAAGCCAATGGCTTAAATCCCGTCCCTCTGGCTATCTCTGGGGCGATTTGCTGTTTGGGTTTACCTGGACGTGGCTAGCAGGCTCCATCTACTGGGGCTGGTTCAGGTGGGAACCTTTTCTGCACTTGCCGATTGAGTCTCTGGGCTTACCGTTCACCCTTTGGTGTTTAGCCAAGCAGCGTGGAAAAGTGGGTAACTGGTTTTATCTAGGTTCCTTGTTCGGCACGGTCATGACGGATCTGTACTTTTACGTGGTCAATCTGATTCCCCACTGGCGGCAGCTAATGCAAATCGAGCCAGACCAAGCTCAGTCGATTTTACAAAGTGCGGTCGCCCAAATTCAAACACCCTGGGGAGTAGGTTGGGCTATATTCTTGGTTAGCATTCTATTAATCGTTGGTTGTTTACCCATGCGCTCTCGACAGCTACACTGGAGGACGTTTGGTGGAGCCGTACTAAGTACGTTACTGGTCGATGGTTTATTTTGGCTGGCTGCTTCCTCGGTCTGAGTCAGGGTATGATTTGAGGTATCCTGAGTCGGTGTGCAAAGTGATTTGCTGAAGATGCAGGTATTTGACACGATTGCGCTAGTATAGAGTCTCCTGCTAAGGAGCGTTTGCGCTATGGCATCGTGCTGAAAGCTGGATCTACAGAGAATTATTCGAGGTTAAGGTTTCCAATATCTAGATTTTGGAAACCTTTATGAGTTATGGATAGATGCTTCAGGATGCATCATAGGGAAAGATCAGCGGTTCTTAGCCTGTGGTGACTTCACAACCCGTTCCCCATCTGATACTTCGTAACGAGTCAGGCAATCGTTATCTCTCTTTGGCAGGCAGCAACTGCTGGACTGTTGGAAGAGGCGACGACAACAACTTTGTCTTGCCTGACCGCTGGATTTCTCGTAACCATGCCATGCTTCAACGGATGGAGACGGGAGAGTTTTACCTGATTGATTTAGGCAGCCGTAACGGTTCGTTTGTCAACGGACGGCGAGTGAGTGTGCCCGTGACGCTACAGAATGGCGATCGCCTTACCTTTGGTCAAACCGAACTGGAATTCTACTGCCCACCCATTGAACACATGGCCGACTCTTCGGTGGGCATTGATTCCCAAGAATTCACGGCGACAGCAACGCTGCACGTGCGGCGGCTGATTTCGGTATTGGTGGTTGACATCCGAGACTTTACGGTGATGACCCGCCAGATTGACGAAAAGGTGCTATCTGAGGTGATCGGCACCTGGTTTCGTTGTGCTGGAGACATCATCCGCGAATATGGAAGTTGGGTTGATAAGTACATCGGCGACGCTATTATGGCGGTTTGGATTCATGGCGCTCAAGGTGTGAGCCATGACGAGATGGTCCGAATTGCCCACGCGCTCAGTGCTTTGCACAAAATGACCAGTCAGCTACACGAGCGCTATCCCTTGCCATTCCCACTGCGGGTTGGGGCAGGGCTGAATACGGGCTACGCGATGGTTGGAAATACGGGAACGGGCGATCGCCCCGACTACACCGCTCTGGGAGATACGGTTAACGCTGCCTTTCGCTTGGAGTCTTCAACGAAGCAAATTGGCATGGATGTTGCCTTAGGCGAAACCACCTACAAATATTTAGAAGCCTCTGGCGCAAAACCGAAGCTGTTTCGTCAATACACAGTTAGCATGAAGGGCTACGACTCGCCAACACTGACCTACGCTGGCTCTTTTGCCGACTTGAATACTTTTTTGCAGACAGCAGGGAAGGTTTAGGGAAGGGATGAGGGATGAAGAAAATACTTTCTTGCCTAGCCCCTAGCCCCTAACCCCTAACTTCTCCCATACACCCAGGATCAACTGCTGCAAGCGGGGATCGTTTGAAAAATTTGGCAGGAAGATTCTCAAGGGTGGCGATCGATTGACCAGTGGAAGTGGTAGTCTCTAAATAAGCGCTGTGTATAGCTTTCATTGCATAGGTTTAAGTTTGATCGATTTAGATTACTCGGAGCGGGAGGGACCTGACTAATGAGACGACTGGTAGGCGTAGTGCTGGTTTTGGGTTTGCTAGTGGGTTGCCTGGGGTGGTTAGTGCCTCAATCGGCCGTTGCAGCAAATTTGAGTAGCCTGACCTTCAATTCATCCCCAGTCTTGGCAGCGGAAATCCGAAACAGTGTAGATGACAAAATCCGCGAACTTGGCAGCAAGCTGGACTTGAACAACACAAATGTCCGTGCTTTTACCCAATACCCCGGAATGTACCCAACACTGGCTCGGATGGTTGTTAAGAATGCACCTTTTAATGAAGTTGAAGATGTTCTGAATATGCCCAACCTGACCGATCGCCAGAAGGAAATTTTGCAGGCAAATCTGGATAAGTTTACCGTGACTCCACCAGCAGATGCCTTTGTCGAAGGAGGCGATCGCTTCAACAACGGTATTTATCGATAGAACGGGTTAAAATCTGGTTAAATTTAATTCTTTCATCCCTGTTGAATTGGATTCGCTCTTTGTACAGTAGGTTTAATCCAAAAGCTATTTCAGGTTAACCTGCACTAGCTTTTGCCACTGTTCTCAGGGAGCGATTTTTAATTGCCACATTTGTTATCTGACTCTGAACTTGACTTGGCGGCTCAGCCGTTTGATGTGTTAGTCGTAGGCGGCGGGGCGGCAGGGCTATATGCAGCACTCTGTTTGCCACAACATTTTCGCGTCGGGCTGATTACCAAAGATACGCTCTCGCTCTCTGCTAGCGATTGGGCCCAGGGCGGCATTGCAGCGGCGATCGCCCCCGAAGATTCTCCCACCCTGCATATTGAGGACACGCTCAAAGCTGGAGTTGGGCTGTGTGATCCTGCTGCCGTGAAACTGCTGGTTGAGCAGGCTGCTCGCTGTGTTCAGTCTCTAGTTGAAATGGGCGTTGGCTTCGATCGCCACAATGGAGAGCTGGCGCTGACTCTAGAAGCTGCCCATTCCCGACGACGAGTGCTTCATGCCGCAGACACGACTGGACGCGCCGTAATCACAACGCTGACCGCTCAAGTCTTGAGTCGCAAAAATATTCAGGTATTCTCGCAAGCGTTCGCGGTGGATCTCTGGTTGGCTGGCGATCGCTGCAAAGGAGTCAGTCTTGGCTATCAGGGAAAGATTATCTGGCTGCCAGCGGAAGCCGTTGTACTGGCTACGGGCGGCGGCGGACAAGTTTTTGCCCAAACGACTAATCCGGGTTTAAGTACTGGAGACGGTGTAGCAATGGCCTGGCGGGCGGGCGCACAGCTACGCGACCTGGAGTTTGTCCAATTTCACCCCACCGCGTTGACCAAACCAGGCGCACCCCGATTCTTGATTAGTGAAGCAGTCCGGGGAGAAGGCGCACATCTGGTCGATGATCAGGGGCGACGGTTCGCGTTTGACTACCACCCCGACGGGGAGCTTGCCCCTAGAGATGTCGTCAGTCGGGCAATCTTCAGCCATTTACAGAAAACAGCAACTGTCTCAACAGCCCATGTTTGGCTCGATTTGCGGCCCATTCCCGCTGAAACGATTCGACATCGCTTTCCCAACATCATTCAAGTGTGCCAACAGTGGGGTGTAGACGTATTTCATGAACCGATTCCCGTTGCCCCTGCCGCGCACTACTGGATGGGCGGAATCACCACCGACCTGATGAGCCGCACCTCGATTCCAGGACTATACGCGGTTGGGGAAACGGCTAGCACGGGCGTACACGGAGCCAATCGACTGGCAAGCAACTCACTCTTAGAGTGTCTGGTTCTCGGAGCGCAGCTTGCCCACCTGGAGCTTCGACCTGCCTCTAGTCCAGAAAGCTTGGGGGATTGGGACAGGGAAGGCGATCAAGTTCCCTTGCTCCATACTCCAGATGCGGCAGAGGTGATTCAGGTTGAAGCGCTGAGGCAAGACATTCCAAAGCTGGTTTGGCAGAGTGCTGGAATTTGTCGGGAGCAGCGATCGCTCGAACGGGCGATCGCCCAGATCGAAACCTGGCAGCAGCAGTTCACCTCGCTCTCACTAACTCAAACTCTGGTTAATCTTAAAGCAAACCACTCCTTGCAGCTAGACACCTCTAACCCAGACCTCATGCTACGAACCTGGGGCGAAACGCGTAATCTTCTAGACATTGCCTATCTCATCCTAAAAAGCGCCGCCTTTCGCACCGAAAGCCGAGGTGGACACTATCGGCTGGACTACCCTCAAACAGAATCGAAGTGGCAAGTTCATACTCTTGTTTGCCGTCAAACTTGGCAGATAGGGAGGACGGAGGACGGAGGAAACTATGAATCATGAGCAAACTGGCGATCGCTAAACTACTCCCGACCGCTTCCCAACCGTTCCCGACCGCTTCCACAACGTTCCCGACCATCGCCGCAACGTTCCTGGACAGTGCTGAATCAGTTACAGGCAATGCAAAACCGTTTTCGACTATGCTGAAGTTGCTCTAGCTGTCTCCTGCTGTTGAGATGATTCATAATCCTTATCCCAAACATTAGGGTTATAGACGAAAGGGCACCCCATGCCGCAGGGTGCCCTTTCGTCCATTTAGAGAAATGGTAGAACCTCAGTAACGATCACCTCGACATGAATAGCCGCTGCTTGTGGTAGCTAGAACAACGGAATGGGAAGGCGATCGCTGATTCCCCCCCTTTATCCCTCATCCCTCATCCTTCATCCCTTAAAAAGGGCTTTGCCAACAGCAAGCTACAAATTGTCTTCGCGTCTACTGCTTCACCCGACAAAATTGCCTGCTCTAGCTCTTGAGCAGTCATCAGCACCGTTTCCATGTCCTCGTCTTCATCCTGGCTGGGTGGAACGTCAAGCTTTTCCAGGTCTTGCGCCAGAAATGCGTAGATGACCTCATCGGAGTAGCCGGGAGCCAAGAAGAATTCTCCTAGCTTTTGCCAGCGGTTAGCTCGATATCCGGTTTCTTCCTCAATCTCTCGCTGTACGGTTTTGGCTGGGTCTTCGTTCGGTTCGATGGTGCCAGCCGGAAACTCTAACAGGCGACCCTGAGCGGCAAAGCGATACTGTCGCACCAGTACTAGCTTGCCGTCTGAAGTGACTGGAACCGCCAGCGCTCCTCCCGGATGGCGAACACATTCCCAATCGCCCTCAACCTGGTTAGGCAAGCGCAAGCGGGTAACTTCAAAGCTAAACTTTCGTCCCTGGTAGAACAGTCGCTTGCTGAGAAGTTGGGGAGGTTCTTGACCGGGCTGCATGGGGCTAACCTTAAATACGCAATTTGATCAGGACTTAGGATTCCTGTAGAACAAGCTTAAGACCCGCCCTGGAATCAACCTCAGGCTCTACTGGACAAAGTTAGCAGCAGCGTTACTGGTGGAGGTGAGGTAGAGAGTGCTGGCAGGCTTCATGGCCAGACCAACATCCCGAATTCCTTTAATGCTTAGGAGTGTCTCACTGTCGGGCTTGGCGGGAACTTGGGCGGTTTGGAAGCCGTTGGTTAGCTGAGCCAAAGCCTGCTGCAAAAGCTGCCCTGCATCCATTGCTAGCCAGCCCTGGTCAGTCTTCTGACGAAACTCAAAGTGCAGGTGAGGGCCGGTGGAGTTGCCTGTGCTGCCGACTCGACCAATTACTTCTCCTTGCTCAATCCATTCTCCGGGCTGGACAAACAGTTCCGATAGGTGAGCGTAGAGCGTTTCGATGGTTTCGTCGCCGTGAGCCATGACGACCGTTAGCCCATAGCCGCCCATAAAGTTGGCGATCGCCACTTTCCCAGAATAAGCTGCGACCACCGGAGTCCCCATCGGCGCACCGATGTCTGTGCCCTGGTGAAAGCGATAGCCGCCTGAAATCGGGTGAATCCGCCAGCCAAAGGCAGAGGTAATCACAGAAGGAATCGATACCGGAAACATCAGACTAACGTTGCCATTTCCAGGCAGAGCCGCAGGGCGAATAGTGCGGCTAAAGAATTCTCTGCCCGAAGGTGCGTTGCTGCCAAACGTAACTCCAGTGGGGCCAACGCTGACGGGACCCAAGCGCATGGAGCCGCCGTTTCGCGATGCCACCCCGTTTTGAGGTTGAGCATTGCAGATGCTAGCGGGCACATTCTGACCGTTTGCTACCGTTGCCTGACAGCCCGTTGAGCGCTCGGATAACACTACCGCAGGCTGTCCATAGCGCTGAGTTGCGCCAACGCTGTAGTCGGTCGAGTCGATGTAGCTGTTTTGCTCGACTGTCGGAGCCGAATTTGGCTGATTCAGGGTGTCTGCTGTGATCGGAGCGTCGCTAGACAGCCCCGGAACGACAATCGTTGGAGCATCGGCTGCGGATGGGCTGGAGGCTTGACTGGGAGAAGGGCTGGGGGCGGGGCTTGCCGCTGGAGGTGGCGTTACGACGGGAGCCGGAGCCGCAGATTCAGGTTCGACCACGACGGGAGCGGGCGCTGCGGGCTGCGGGCTGCTTTCAGCGGGCATCAGCAGGTCTTGAGCGCCAGGAACAATCGCTTCTGAGGCATCGGTCGATTGGGCAAAAGCGACCAGACCGCTGCTGAGGATGCCTAAGCTGCCCAGCCAACTGATCCCTTGAACGAGTAGCGATCGCTGAATAGAAGGTGTTGAAACTTGAGTGGATTTACGTCGTTGAGTCATCACTGCGTCCGCTACGTTAAAAACTTGCCCTAGCGATTTACGCCAACTTAGGCTGTTTGTTTAAGTCTTGACTGTATTGCACTCAAATTATGATGAGGCAACAAACAGGGCAAGACTTCCCCCAGTTGGTCATCATTCTAGTCGTCTAGTTGGGGCATTCAGTTCCATCTGATTTATGTCCCACCCTAGTTCGCTGGCAAGTTGGAGTTAGCCCCATTGCTTGAATGGTCATATCCCAGACTGATTGTACCTGGCTCAAGGCTAATTTCGGCTGAAAGGGCGGGATTTTCCCCATTCAAACAAACCTGTAAGTCGCCTGTTGCAGAAATGCCTGTGACTTGTGCGGGTTGCTCTGCGCCAGAGTGATGGATCATGACCCGATGCCCGATGCTAGTCAGCAGTGCTTGATAGCGCGGCAAAATTGCCTCAATGCTGCGCTGTTGACAGAGTTGATAGCCAGCTATGATGCCTTGAAGGGCGATCGCCGCCAACATTTCCAGTGAAGTGATTTGCGGGTTAGGCTGTCGCTCTAGAATTTCCTGCAAGTTGATTCCCGTAGGGGGCACTGGATTTTGCCAATTAATTCCCACGCCGACGACGGCTTGAGTCACCCGCCCGCTCTGCATTCGCGTCTCGGTGAGAATGCCGCCCAGCTTGCGTTTCTCGACCACCAGATCGTTCAGCCATTTCAGCCCTACCGGAATGCCGTAGCTTCGCAATGCTGCCGCGATGCCCCAGGCGCTACAGAGCGTCAGTTGAGCGCTATTGTCTACGGGCAGATTGGGAGTTAGCGCTACTGATAGATACAAACCACCCAGAGGAGACTGCCACTGTCGCCCCCATTGTCCGCGCCCAGACTGCTGCTGAAGGGCGATCGCCACTGTACCTTCAGTACTGCCCTGATCCACCAGATGCCAAAGAACGCGATTAGTGGAGTCAACCGTTTCAAATAGGTGAATCTTGAAGGGCGGCTCGTTGATCTGGATCAATTCTGAATCTAATCTGATCTGATCTCGGCACTCCGACAAGGCAATGATGAGTTGGTTTAGATCGAATCTCAAAGGTGGAGTTAGTTGAATCAATGCAGGCTAGACTAGCATAGATTTTTTGGCAACCTTGTGAGACATCTTTAAGAAAGTGTTTGAGCAGCAAAACTCATGACAACTTCCCAATCAACCTGCTCACCAACCTGGCAGTGGAAAACTTGGCAAGGACTCCCTTACCTCACCTGTAGTTTGCTAGAACCCTGGCTACACGGGTTCTTTACTCAACAGTTCTCGCCGCGATCGCCCGCCGACTTGGTGAAAGTGCTTGATCCAGCAGTTTCAACCTATCGAATTCGGCAAGTGCATGGCAACACAGTGCTGATGCCCTCTGAGGTTGAGCAGTTTCAGCAGGAACTCTCTGAATCATCCGCATCAGGCGATGAGGAAATAGTGTTTCCGCCTGCGGATGGTTTGCTGACGGAGCAGGCGGGGCAGGCGGTTTGGGTGTGCAGCGCCGACTGTGCGCCTGTGTTGATTGCTGATGTGGAAACCGGGCAGACAGCGGCGGTTCATGCAGGCTGGCGCGGCACGGCGGGTGAAATTGTGCCAAGAGCGATCGCCCGCCTGCAATCCCAGGGCAGCAAGCTGCACCACTTGCGCGTGGCATTGGGGCCGGCGATCGCTGGAGAAGTTTACCAGGTGTCAACCACTGTTGCGGCTGAGGTCGGTCTAACGGTGGTTCAGGAAATTGCTAAATCAGTAGCTACTCCAGACCCAGAGCTAATTCTATCCGCCCTTCGAGAACTGCCAGAATCCCCACTGTTGAGCGACCCCCAACCTGGCAGGGCGCGGCTAGATGTACGGCGAGTGAACGCGCTTCAGCTTGAACAGGCAGGCATTCTCACCGAACACATTGCCATCGCCCCCTACTGCACCTACCAGCACACTGAGCATTTCTTTTCCTACCGCCGCGATCGCCTGAAGCAGGTGCAGTGGTCGGGAATTGTGAGTAGGGGCTAGGGGCTAGGGGCTGAGGGCTAGCCCCTCCTAATCTCGCCAGAGGGCAATTCCGCCGAGTAGCCCCATGATGTTTCCTACGAGGGTGACGTTGGCGGGGAGTCCGAGGGTGACTTGTTTGGCTTCGCCGCCACCGATGTAGAGACGGTTGTAGTTAAACAAATGCTCTAGAGTGGCGATCGCCTTCTCTAAGCGTCGGTTCCAGCGCTTTTTGCCAATGGATTCCAGGGCTGCTCGTCCAAGCTGTTGCTCGTAGGTTTCGTCCTTGCGAAACGGGTGGTGTCCCATTTCCAGATTCGGCACCAGTCTCCCATCGACAAATAGAGCGGAGCCAAAGCCTGTGCCGAGTGTCACTACCAATTCTATGCCCTGTCCGGAAATTGCCCCCAACCCCTGAATGTCGGCATCGTTTGCCACACGGACGGGCTTACCGAGTTTCTCAGTCAGAGTTATTCCCAAGTCAAAGCCAATCCAGGAAGCGTCAAGATTTACGGCAGTGCCGATGATGCCTTGCCGCACCACACCTGGAAAGCCGACAGAAACCCGATCAAAAGTTTGGTCAGATGCGAGTTGGGCGATCGCCCCAACAATTTTTTCGGGTGTAGCGGGCTGAGGCGTGTCTACTCGCGATCGATTGGTCTGAGGCTCACCTGCCTCGTCTAAAACCAATGCTTTGACTCCGCTGCCACCAATATCAACGGCTAAAGTTTTCATTCCCCAAGTTTTATGTGTTGCCAAGCTGTTAGCAGTCCTAAATCAGTTGTAAGACGAGGGTTTGTGAGAGGCGCATCGCTGAGGGGTGCGCCTCTCACAACCCGCTTAAGGTTGCTATAGCAATCCTAAATCATTTACAAAACGCGCTGTTTGTATAAAGAGTGAACTGTGAGAGGATGCTTGAAAAGTCTAATCTCCAGGACTTATGAATTCTGCGGTGGAACAAAGTTACCCGATGACCCGCCCTGGAATCATTTCCGGGCTAAAAGCCTAAGTCCGTTAAAACGAACTCAAATACACTAGAAGCTTGTTCCAACTCGTTCTAACGAGTTTTAGCTTTGAGCCTGAGATTGATCTCAAGTCCGTTGTTAATTTGGCAATAGAAGAGATGACTTTCTTGTAGGGTGGCGTTAGCGATCGCGTAACGCACCGAGATCAATGGTAACGGTGCGTTACGGCGTTGCCTAACGTGCCCTACGGGATCTTGGCTTTCAAATCACGAAGTATGGCGCTTGAACCTCAGAGTATGACGCTTGAACCTCAGAGCATGACGCTCGAACCTCAGAGCATTAGCACTTGAACTCTAGAGCATGACGGCTGAACCTCAGAGCATGACGGCTGAACTTCGGAGCATGGTGCTTGTACCTCAGAGCATGATGGCTGAACCTCAGAGCATGACACTTGAACCCCTAGAGCATGACGGCTGAACCTCAGAGCATGATGGCTGAACTTCAGAGCATGACGCTTGAACTACAAAGAATTGATCTTGACGACTTTTTCAAGAATCCCTAATTTTCTGGTTCCTCGCCGCTGGCTAGGAATTGAATGAGGAGGCTCTGCCTCCGGTTGCTCGATTCTGGAGGCAGAGCCTCCAACCCTTGCATGACAAGGCAGAGCCTTATCACGAGAAGCAGTTAAGCTCCCCTGGTTCCTCGTCTCTCCCCTGGTTCCTCGCCTCTGCCTTGTCACGAGAAGCAACTTGACAAATGAGACTTGAAGTTAAGCTGTAGGCATTGGGCTTTGCCTGGAAACGAGGTGTTTGTAAGATTTACAGGCGAAAGCGATAAAAGACGTATCCATCTCGGAATGGATAGTCTTCTGAGACGTGCTGAATAATTCCCTGATCGAGCAGAATTTGTCCTAGATGGATGGCTTCTTCACGGGTGCAGTTTTGGGTCTGCACTAGCCACGCCACCGCCTCTGAGCCAATGAAGCAGGTGGGATAAAGGTTGTGGCGATACCAGCGATCGCTCACTTCAACACCTGAACTTCCCTGCATCGCAGTGGCGATCGCCTGAATTTTTTCATCGGTCAGCAGTTCCGCTGGGGCGATGGCGGGCGATCGCTCAATTGCCTCAGCACTGTTGATTGCACTGCCGATCAGCGATCGTGGGGAAGGCTCGGTGTCGCCATTAGAATTCTGGGTGTTTCCATCATGGATGCCTGGAAGCTGTCGCCACGAGGCAACAAACTCTTCGAGATGGGGCGATCGCAGATGCAGGTCGCGCTGAGGAAAGGGAATGGTGATGCCGTGTCGCCGCAGGCTAGCCTCAATGCGATAGTAGAGGTCACTTTTGACGCGAAACTGCTTCTTGGGTTCGCCCGTCCAGACCATCAGTTCAAAGTTCAGCGCACTGTCTCCAAATCCTTGAAACCAAACCTGAGGGGCGGGTCTGATTAGAACATCGGGATGGCTGCGGGCAGCCTCTAGCAGCGCGGTCTGCACTCGGTCAGTATCAGAATCATAGGCAATGTCAACGGGAATGCGAATGCGCGAAACCGGATCGCCGTGACTCCAGTTGACCACCTCGGTTTCTAAGAAGCGGGAATTTGGCACGATGATTGTCACCTGATCGAGCGTGCGAATTTCGGTGCTGCGGGGCCCGATGCGCTCGACGGTGCCCATTAGCTCTGCGACTTTGACAAAATCTCCTACCTGAATTGGACGCTCCAGGGTAATGATCAAGCCGCTAATAAAGTTGTTGGTGATATTTTGAATGCCGAAGCCAATCCCCACCCCCAGGACGCTGGCAATAATGGCAAGCGAGCTAACGTCTAACCCCCAGATTTGCAGCAGGACAATTAGCCCCAAGAAGGCTAGCGTGTACTGAGTCAGGATGGTGATGACTTCTTGAACCCGCAGTTCTGCACCTGTTCGGCTTAAGACATAGATTCTAAACAAACGAGTGACGGCGCTGACTGCAAACCATAGCCCGACGGTGAAAGCAAGCAACAGCAATAATTGCAGCGCTGAGTAATTGCTCTCTCCGACATTGATGATGGGGGTGTTGAGGAAGTTAAACAGCGCATAGCGCAGGCTTCTGACTCCGGGAAACAGGTCGGTGACATAAAATGCGACAGCCGCCCAAAGTCCGATTTGAATGCCCAACAGGGCAAGCTGCAAAAACAGCCGAGCCGTTTGTTCTTTGGGATGAAATAATGCGGCGGGGCTGCCTAACCAGTCGCTCAAGCGGCGTGACACCGATTTACCCAAGAACCACAGTCCCAGATGGACGACGATCGCCACCATCATTACAACCGCACTGAATATTACCGCCTGCTGGACATAGGTGGGCGAGCGCTCCAGTTGCCCCTGCCGCAAAGCTGCTTCGATGTCGCTGCGCCAGAGAGCCGCCTGATTGGGAGGACTTGTGCCCGTTGTGACATCTCCCTCGTTAACGGTGAGCAGGTTGCGATCGCTGGCTTGACTCCGAATGATCGTCAGCTTGCCATCGCGCACCACCTGAATGTCAGCAGGGTTGGGCGATCGCACTTCTTGCTGAAGCGCTTCATTAATAATTTCAGCCCGCTCAACGGCTGTTAGATTCCCCGATCTGCCAATCTGAAATAGCTCAACCCCATCAACCACCACAGGCGCTTTAACGGTCTGAGTGGCTAACGGCACCTGAGCGATTCCTGGAAAACTTAAGCTCAACAGCAGGGTAAGCGCTCCCAGCACCAGCCACAGCCAACGACGGTTGCGGGGAAGGAATGGGGGGACTAGGGGAAGTGGTGGCATAAGAAGGGGGGTGAAGACGGAGGAGCGTCATGGGTTATGGGTCATTGCCGATGGGTGATCAAACAAACGGCTTTGCTGCTCTGCTTCGGGGACGCGGGGACGCAATTGTTCTAACACGGTAGTTGCCACAAACCAAACGCCCAACCCCATCAGCAGCAAAACGCCCAGCCCAACCAGCCACATCAGCAGCGTATTTTTCTGCAACGGGTTTCCCTGAGCATAGTGAGTGTGTTCTCGGACGTTCAGTTCCGTTGAGTTGCTGTCGTCAAACTGGGTCAGGGTGGCAATGATTTTGTAAGGGCCGACTCGCAAGGTATCTTTGCTAGACAAGGGCTGACTCCCTTTCTCAATCAGGCGACCGTTGAGGTAGGTGCCGTTGGCGCTGCGGTCGGTGATGTAAAGCTGGCGATCGGCGAGGGTAATCAGGGCATGGAAGCGTGAAACCTGCTTATGAGGTAGCTCCAGTCGCGAAACGGCCTTTTCACCCAGACGTTCGGGCATTTGGTGGGTTTCTCGCCCCAGTGCGATCGGCGGAACTAAGACGGGCTGCTGTAGCTCACCTGTCACTGGGTCTTCCCACGTCAGCTGCACGTAAAGGGATGCGTCATCAGACATAGCAAGGTTTCCAGCGATTATTTGCAAATTGGACTCACTTCTGAAAGTAACCTAAACTTAAGGCGAAACTCAGTTTAATATTCTGCGTCTTAGGTCAGAAAGGGATGCTTCAACGGGTGCCTGTCTTTGAACTGCACCCGAAATTCTCCGGATTTGACCCAGATTGTCGGCTAAATTTGAGCGAAGGCTGCGATCGCCCTGCTATTTCCAACTCAGCAAGTGAATATTCTAAAGCTGTTTCAACCCATCGATCCCGACCGACCTCTGGGAGGACGCTACAAAGTCATTAGCCAGCTTGGTGCGGGTGGCTTTGGTCAAACCTTCCTGGCAGAAGATCTGCATTTGCCCGGAAATCCTCGTTGCGTGGTCAAGCAGCTTCAGCCCCAAGTCAAAGACCCCACCAGTTTGCAAATTGCCAGACGGCTGTTTGATACCGAAGCCCAGGCGCTTTATAAACTGGGGAACCACGACCAGATTCCTCGACTGCTTGCCCACTTTGAGCAAGACCAGGAATTTTATCTGGCGCAGGAGCTAATCGAGGGAGAGCCGCTAAGCGAGGAAATGACGGGGCAGCCCTGGCCCGAAGTCCGGGTCATTGCCCTGCTGCGAGATACGCTGACGGCGCTTACCTTTGTGCATCAGCAAAACGTGATTCACCGCGACATCAAGCCGTCCAATCTGATTCGGCGCAAGTTCGATAGCAAGATTGTGCTGATTGACTTTGGAGCCGTAAAGCAGGCCAGTACGGTGCTGGTGAACCCGGAGACAGGCCCCACCCAAACTATCTCGATTGGCACTCACGGCTATATGCCCAACGAGCAGTTGGGCGGAAATCCTCGCTTTTGCAGTGACATTTATGCGCTGGGCAAACTGGCAATCCAGGCGTTGACTGGGGTGCCGCCAAAACTGCTGCATGAAGACCCGCACACCTGCGAAATTTTGTGGCGCGATCGCGCCCCCCACGTCAGCCCAGACTTAGCCGATATCATCGACAGAATGGTGCGCTATGACTTTCGCGCCCGCTACCCAACTGCGTCCCAAACTCTGTCAGACTTAGAGCGGTTGCCTATTCTGACAGACGAATCGGTTGTGCCGCCCGTTCAGCAGGCGATCGCTGAAGCCCCTGTAGGAACGCAGTCATCCCAGGAGGCAGACATTCCTACGGCAACGGCTCCTACCCTGGCCGCTGATGAACTGTTGGGCAAACCCGCTGCCGCCCAACCAACCGAATCGCTATTGCCTCGTCCGGTCTCCCGCCCTGCCGCGTCACCCGCCCCGCTCCCCGCAGTGGCGCTAGCAGTTCCCACTTTGTCATCGGGACTTCCTTCAACGGTAATTCACTCCATTCTGACGCGAATCCAGACGCTCAGACCGCTCCCCGTTGTGGCGGGAGCAGGAGCTGTCATTCTCATTTTTCTGGCTGGCAGAACTTTTACAGCCCCTCGTGCTGAGCAGGCAGTTTCCAACAGCCCCGTTCCCAGTGCTGCGGCTGAAAGTCCAGCCAGTTCTGATGATCCACAGGCGCAAGTGACTGCTCTGCTTACTGAGGGCGATCGCCTGCGACAGGCAAATCAATATCAGCCTGCTCTGGATCAATATGATCAGGCGATCGCCCTTAACGCCGACAACGCCGAAGCTCATTGGGGGCGCTGCTATAGCCTGGTTTATATGCAGCAGGTTGATTTGGGCATTGATGCTTGCAATCAGGCCCTCGCAATTCAACCTGAATACCCGGAGGCGCTGTGGCTCAAGGGATATGCTCTAGATCAGAAGCAACAGCATACAGAGTCTTTGAAGCTGTATGAACAGGCGATCGCCCTCAAGCCCGACTTTGCTCAAGCCTGGAGCAATAAAGGAACCGCGCTGCTGCTGTTAGGGGAAACCCAAAAGGCGATCGAGGCCTTCGACCGCGCCACCGAACTTGACCCCGACTTAGCAGAAGCCTGGAATAACCGGGGAGCAGCCCTCTGGAGCCTGCGCCGCTTTGACGAAGCAGTTGATTCCATCGATCGGGCAATTGAAATCAGACCCGATTACCAGGATGCACTGAGTCTGCGAGAGCAGATGCGGCAACAGTTAGGAAGGTAGGGGGGTGGGGGATGAGGGATGAAGGATGAGGAAATTCTTGTCCTATGTCAAGCAGGCATCATGCCTGATCGTCAATCAACTAAGGATTGGAATTAAATAAACTGCACATTCTGTGGGATGGGCAAGATGCCCGTCCGGGCGGATGAGACACCCACCCCACAGGCTGTTTAAGCTGAAATCAACTAAGGTTCCAGGCTTCTAATTCGCACATTGCGCCCATGTCTTTCACAACCCTCAACGGCCTCGGAATGCATCAGCAACACGTCAGCATATCTTGTAAATGGTAGTTAATATTCGACTGCTGATCGCCAGTACCCGTTTCGGAGGGATCGACATATTTCCAGGTATGAACCAGTCCTTT
>JAAUTN010000643.1 GCA_012031415.1 Leptolyngbyaceae cyanobacterium SM1_4_3
CTTATGTTGCAGAAGTCGTAAATATTCTTACTGAAATTGTCAAAGACAAAAAACAAGATTCTTCAATCCGTGTAAATGCGGCCGCAGCATTAGGTGATTTTGGTTGAATGCTGCGAAAACCTCTATCCCAGATAAGTAGCCAAGGGTTAGAAAGCTCAGGTATGTAACTGTTTACGAAGAGGCCAATTTTGAGGGAAAATGAAACCGTTCAGCTTGAATCCCTTGAGCTTGAGTTCTGAGATCAATGCCGTCAATGACAGCATGGGCTAAGTCCAGTTCATGGTCAAACATGTGCCCTCTCAATTCATGAGTTTTCAACTGATGCCACTCAGTTTCAATCGGATTGAGTTCGGAGCAGTATTTCGGTAGGAAGAAGAAATATAGTCCACAGGCTTCCCACTCCGCCCATTTGGCCCTGACCACCTTGCTGGTATGGATGGGGCCATTATCTTGCACAATCATCCGCATTCTGCCCGTTTGCTCAAATCCGAGTTGGGCTTGCCGCGCTTGTTCATCCATCATCGTGATGTAGCGCTGGCTATCGAAACTGCCCACCACCAAGCCATAAACGAAACTGACCAACGGTTGCAGTAACCCCAAGATGCTAATCCGCTTGCCCCGCCGCGAGGTTTGCTCCATCCGCTTTTGTTCCCCAATGAAAAAATAACTGTACTCCACAGGCATCCACACCGAAAACCCGGATTCATCCAGATAAAACAAGTCAATTTCCCCGGCTGCCGCTGACCATTGCAACATCTCCAAGTCCGCCAGTTTCTTCGCCTTTTCCACGGGGTCTTGCTTGCCTCGGTGACTGTGGCGAGTCCGCTTCCAAATCACCCCCTTTTTTTGAGCACCTGTCTGAGGTGGTCGGCACTTAACTGCACGTTGCGCTCGCTTGCTAATTTTTGGGCGAGTTGTTGACTGTTGTAAGTCTGTTGGTCTTCTCGTAAACACTCTTCCAGATACACTAGGTCTGCTTCTTGCCACCGTCGTTTTGCTCCCGGTCGAGGCGCATCCCACAGTCCCCCTAACCCTTTGCCTTGCCACCGTTGCAAGGTCTCCCGCACCGTCCGCTCGTTCCACTTGAATAGAGCGGCGATTTTCTCGACATAGATTCCTTGGTGGCTTAAACGAACCACTTCCGCTCGGTCTTTCACCCGTTGAGGTACCGTTGTCGCTCTCCGCAACTCAAACAATGTCCGTTCTTCAGCAGCATTTAAGACAACTCGTAGGCGGGCACCCATCTTCTATGCCTCCAATCTCTTCATAGTGATGCCTCTATCTAACCCCATATGCCGGAGCTTTTCAACCCTGATCTACTTAGAACATTAATACTCACGGTTCGCTCATTTTCAGGGAGGGTCGTCAGATTGCGTACCTAAGCGGGTATAGATTTCCGTTGGGAAATTCATCAACTGCAACACTCGTTGCTGGAGTGGATTGAGAGGGGTTAGATCAGCATAAACTTCTCCTTTTACATGAATCAGAACCAGTGTGATTTCCTTGAAACTCGCCAGCAGCCTTTCAGCAGTGGGTTGAGCAGTGGAACGCTTGGGATTACCTGCATAGAGTCCTGCTAACTCCGCTTGTTGTTGCGCTAGGGCACGGCGCACCTGAAACTCAACTAACGTCAAGAGTTGTAGCCCGATAGAGAGTAGACGCATCAGCCCTTTGATGTGGTCTTCGCGTTGCAGGAACATCGGTTTGAGCGAGAGGGGATGCCCTTTAAGTCGCCCAAACTGGTGTTCAATCAAATACTCCTGACGATAGACCCCAACTGCTTGAGACAGTGATAACTGGGCTTGGGGATGATTTGTGGCATAGACCCGCCAGCCAAACTGCTGCATTTGCTGCTCGACCGCACTGAGGGCAAGCGTAAAGTCCACTTGAAAGCGTCGTTGTTCCACCACTTGCGCAGGTCTATCCCGATATTTTCGTTGGGTCACTGGGGTAACCTGTTCGCAATAGTTCAATGCGAACAAACCTGTGACTCGATGCTTCGCCATCACCCGCTCAGTGGCTTGGGTCAAACTTGCTAGGTCGCTCCAGGGTTTCTTCCCCCGACCGGGTTGATTGAGCGCTGCCAGTTCCGACTGAGCCTGCGCGATGCGGATTTGGAGAGCCTGCTTTTGGGCATTGCCTTGAGCGATGGAGTAAACAATCAATCGGCGTTCCATCCACGTTCTGTTCTCGCCATCGATTTCAATGTGACACTCGTGTTCTTGTTCATAACCCTTAGCAATCTCTGCCGTTTTGCCATTCGCATAGTCATAGTCGATAGACTCTAACTCAACCTGCTGACTCACAACGAGGCTGAGATAGTCCTGCATCTGGGCCTCATTCACTTGCGTTTTCGACAAGGGACACAAGTAATAATCGCCCCCCGATGCAATCAGATATCTCGTGCTCAAACTGCCCATCTTGCAGTCCCCGACAAACAGCAGTCCGTTCGTGTTCAGGGTTTGTCTCACTTGCTGCACTGCAGGCGCATACAACGGGTCGTCTGCCGCGTTGCCTGCCACAATCTCACTCGCAATCGGCAAACCTAACGGATCCAAGCTTGCCAGCATCAGTTTGAGTTGGCACAGATCGGGGCGATGGTCTTTACTATGGCCGCGCTGAAATAGCCCGTCTTCGCTGGCACTCCAAAACCCACTCACCGAGGTACTATCGAGCCGAACTCGCTCCCGGCGCAGGTCATACACTTGAATTTGCCGCTGCGTCAAGGCTGCCTCAAACTGCCGCCAATCCTCATCGTCGCTCAAATACCGCAACGTCCCCTCTAAGCGATCATCGCTCCAATCCAATCCTCGGACCTCCTGCCCCAGACTCTCCCCAATCGTCTCGATGTGATGCTCGACCCACGCTTGCACCTGATTCAGTCGATGATCCGCTTGCGACAAGATATGACTCAACCAGACCACTGCCACCCTGCCCATACTCATCCCCTGCCAATTCCCATGTTGGGGAAAGTGTTCATCCAGAAGGGCTTGAACGCCCATCCGCTCCATCTGCGCTAGCAGCAAGGGGATGTCGTCCACTCGTTCGGTCGTGATCTGGGCAGATGGGTTCATTGCCAAACTTTAACCCAATCTCACGACCTCGCTTAAAAATGGGCGAACCGGGAGTTTTACCCTGCCACACCCCAGGATAAAATTGAATGCCCACATAGTGAAATGATTTGCCTAGGTTCAACACTGTGGCCTTGGTGCGAAGTGCAGTGACTCCCGCGATGTTCGTTTCGACTTG
>JAAUTN010000644.1 GCA_012031415.1 Leptolyngbyaceae cyanobacterium SM1_4_3
CGTCAACTGTGGGGGGGCGATGTTAACTGGCGATCGGCGATGGCATACGACGCAACCCAAGCCCTAATTGCAGCCCTCACCACCGAACCCACCCGTGAGGGAGTACAAGCCGCCCTATCCAACCCCAGTTTCTTAGCCGAGGGAGCATCGGGTGCAGTGCGTTTTTTGCCATCGGGCGATCGCAATCAAGCGTTCAACTGGTCAAAGTTGAACCCGGTTCTCGCTCTGGATATGGCTATGACTTTATTCCGATTCCTTAAGCAACTACTGCGCCTGCCGATTTGCCGCCTCTGAAGGAATGCAGATCAGGTTGTCGCCATAGCCACGGATCAAGCCTCGTTGGCGGAGCTTACCCATCAATCGAGTTACCGTCACCCGTGTAGAACCGATCGCACTACCGATTTGGGCATGGGTAAGACTCCAGGGAGGTAATAGCCATCATCACAGGGCTCCCCAAACTCCTCAATCAGGAGTGTGAGGAATCCTAGCAGGCGATCGATCGTCCGGCGCTGACCCAGTGTGCTTAGCCAGAGGAGCTTACGTTGGTGTTGATAACGGAACGCATCCAACACTTCTCGCCGAAAATGGGGCCAATTGTCTAGATCGTGCCAGTACAGCCAGATCACAGAGGTCTGCTCCACATGGGCAAAGCTTTGCAAGGTGAAGGGCGATTGGGCCACAATTTCAAAGGGTTGCCCTGCCCCCACAAATCCTAAAAACGCTTCCTCAAGAATTTAATCCGAGGCAAACGGGAGGAGCTACTGGGGGATGCACTGACTTGAGCCTCGCCCACAAGCCGAACAGAACCCCGCTGGACTAGATAGAGCAGCCCTGGTCGCGCTGGAATTTTCTCATCTTTGGCGAAGGTACGGCAACGGTAGTGTTCTTGCGCCCAATCGATGATCCGTTGCCATGTTAGGAAAGGACGAGCGGTTTCGGGTTGGGAAGATACTGAATGCATAGTAGGAGCTGTAAAAATCAGCAGAAAATGGACGGCTTTAAAACTGGGGGTATGGCTAGTCAAGCAGTGCAACTTCTTTGGTCAATCAATTGCAGCAGATAGGCTAGCCCACCTTTGTGCCTATTAAAGTAAATAAGCGTAATTACGGGGATTAAACTGGGCACCAATTGTAAATCGACATAACAACTTTATATTTACAACCAAAACTTTACACGCTTTTTATATTAATTTTCTAGAAATTTAATATCTAAAGCGGTCTTAAGCAGTCGATCGAGCGATTGACTCGCCTGAAAAGCGTACAGCACCCTGGTCTGATGGTATGAATTTTGACGTGTCCTCTATCCTACTGCCATCCCTACGGTTGTGTTTTTAGTCATAGGCTACAGAACCTGATCTATCCTCAACCAGAAAAGGGGCTGCCCTTCAGTCTCGATGCACTGAATTTCTCAATGCTAAAAAAACTTGCAAGGTCAAATTAGGCTGACAAAAAACTCATTTCCGTTGAGCTACACATCAGCGATCGCCCTTCAACTCGCACCAATGCTGGCTGCATCCCCCAGACAAATTGCAAATGCGCTCATCCAGGGATTGTCCGCTTCAACAGTACAAAGAAGCGAGGGCGATCTACCTCAACCACACTACTTGGATAGTTTGCAGAAAATTTGGCAACACTCTAATATTAGAGCTACTTCAGAGGGTTGGCTTCAGTGGCAACTCCATCCATCCGGATTAGCTACTTGGCTACAAGCATTAGCTGAAATACCACTTCAACCCGGCGTTTACTGTCAGATCAACCATTTCTCAGGTAATGATAATCAATTTTTCCCAACCACAACCATTGATTTTTTCACTGTCCACCATACGTATGCTCGATGTCGTTCGTTGTTACAACAGGCTAAACAGGCTGGGTTGATCAAATTCACAGTTGTGAATTTAGAAATAGATAGAATGACATTTCCCCTATCCTTCTGCCCTAGCTGGCTTGATGCCCAGGGACAACTGCACTTCACCCATTGGGCAGAGTATCAATTGATCAGACAGTTGGCGATCGGATTAGATGACGTCGCCCAATGCATACTCCATTAACCGCTCAGAACCACTCCTTAGCGAAATCAGCAGATTTAGCAAATCGGCGATTGCCTTGAGTCACAGTTTTGAGAGCTTTCACGCCCATTGCCAGATTTGGAGAACCCAAGCCTTCGTTCCTTGAGCCTAGTTCAAGCACGGTTAGGCTTAGTATTAGCCACAGCCATCGTTTTACATATCCTCGTTGAAGCTGGGCTAGGCATTCGGTTGGTGGAGGAGCTTTGAGGCGTGAAGGTAATCTTCACACTTGGGTCTGTTCAATGGTGTTGATCAATTCCCACCAACGATTGAGCGGGTAGTAGAGGACGGGCGCCCATAGACTACTGAGAATGGCTGAACTCAACGCAACCCGCTGATGATAAAACCAAATTTCCGCCAGGGTACGATGGGGGATAACCGAATGATCGCTCCATCCCATTGCGCTAAATTGAATGGCTGTGGTGGTCTCTGCGACCACAGCCATGCCAAATACGATCAATGCAATTGAGATAAAATCTTCTTGAATGTATCGCTGCTTCTGCAAGCGAGCGGTGAGAAATCCTACCAACGCTAAGCTCAAAGCATGGGAAGGGTAGGGAGCCGTCATCCCATCCTGAATCAGCCCCAATACTAAACCTGCGATCGCTCCTAGCCAAGCAGCCCGATTTACACTCCACGCCAACGATCCAGATTAATAACCAATTAGGGCTGACCCCCAGCAACTCCATGCCAGGGAGACGAATCGGCAAAACCATTAGGCACAGCAACACAGACAAAGCTGTAACGCTACCGTTTAGCCATTGCCGCGCAAGGGGATTGAGAGATTGTAAGGCATCTAACACATTCGCCTCAATAACTATGCAAGTAGAGACAACACAAATACGGACAACTTGAGTGTGACCACGGTTTAGTTGGAACGAGCCATCGCTTTGGGCGAAACAATTACCCATTCTAAAGAACCGATCGGAGCTGAGAGCGCCGATCACCGCCTCAGGGGCAGGTGCTTTTGTTAAATCAACCGACTCCACTCGCCCAACTGGTAGCCCGGCAGGATAAAGCTGACTAAACACTGATGTCGTCACCACATCCCCCGGTCTCACATCAGGCACTTTGTCAAAAAACTCCATAACAGCGCGATTTTGCGCTTGCCCTCGCATGTAACCCATCTGCCGCGATCGACTAATTGTCACCCCCACTTGGCTACCCG
>JAAUTN010000147.1 GCA_012031415.1 Leptolyngbyaceae cyanobacterium SM1_4_3
TTCTATTTGGCTTTGAAGTTCTGGTAATTCTGTTGGTTTAAGCATTATTTTGCTGTGCAGATAGAGATAGCATCTGGTCAACTAGACCGATCAGAGCGTTGTGGCGATCGCCCCATTTCCGTCACGAACCTCCCGACAACAAATCGGAATCTGCTGAAGCTGCGGCGGGCCCACCCGCAGATAACCTCCGCTGAGGCTATTGCTCGCAAAGCTGTTGGTGAAGTAAAAATGAATCAGCTTGCTGTTGAGTATTCCTAACAAGTAGCGCAGATCGATTGTCGATTGAATGACGGCAGTTGACTTTGCTGCCAGGACTTTACCCGTTGAGTCTAAAGCGCACTCCAGTTCCCTGGTCATTCCTGCGACTAAAATTTTAGGGGCGATCGCCTGCTGTTCTCGTTTGCGAGGCAGATATTGCCGCAAGTGGGCTGGAATCACCGGATGCAAGTAAGACGCACCCAAATAGCGCAATCGTTTCTTCCCCCACAGGAAACGGTAGCGATCGAGCGTCCCGCTGTTAACCAATTGCAAATCTGCAACGGTAAGAGTTTGACTGTCCTGAATCAGCGGCTGAATGGCATAAGCTTCGGCGACCGTTGCGGCTCCTGTAACTTGGGCGATCGCCCTAACTTAGGAAACTGCCGCATTCGCACAATCAGATTAGCTTGCTGCGGCTGAATGGCAATCAGCCAGGGGAAGCCTTTGTTGGAATGCTTAGAATCCTGCTTGGAATCGGACTGAGCCAAATCTATCGCTTGAGAAATCAGATGAGAGCGGGCGACTTTTTCTACACTTTGCATCAACTCATAGCGGATCGTCGAATCCAGGGAAGAAATTTTCTTTTGCACCACATACACCAGTGGATAAACCGCTACTGCAAATACTGAAACACGAGAATAATCTCGAATTGAGAGAAGCTGGTTTTGATGTAGGAGCGATCGTGCCCCCGCTGCATAGTCTGCTGACAGCAGTTTGTTTGGCACGATCAGGCTGCTCAATCCGCCTGGTTTACACAATTGCAGTGCCCGTTCAATAAACACACAAAAAATATCCCAGTTGCCAGTGGCCGCTTGATAGTGAGTCGTGCAGTAGTGGCGGCAACGGGGCAACCATCGCGTCATCGTCTCTGAGTCAATGTAAGGTGGATTGCCAATCACCACTTCAAATCCTCCCGTTTGCATCGCCTGCGGAAATGCGGATTGCCAATCCAGCGGATGAAGCGCTTCATGTGGCAGCGCTTTATGTGGCGGAGGCGCACCTTGCCCGACGATGGCATTCCCGACCTGAATATTGTGGCGGAGGTCAGGCAGTTGGCTTAAGTTAGCTTGGGGTAGTGATTCTAGCAGTTTTAGCAATAGCGACAGTCGCGTTACCTCAACTGCCTGCGGATCGAGGTCAACCCCGTAAAGGTGATTGAGCAAAATCTGGCTGCACTCGGTTTGAGTGAGAGGTTTTTTTGGTCTAGCAAAAACTGGTAAGCGGTCAGCAAAAAAATGCCGCCTCCACAGGCCGGATCAAGAATCCGCAGCGAGGTTGGGTGATTTTCAGGGCACGATTCGAGCAAAGATCCTACTGTGTTTTGAATCATGTAATGGGCGATCGCCCCTGGAGTGTAGTAAGCTCCAGCCGCTTTTCGCTTGCTAACGTCAGACACCTTTGCAGCGGGGCTATCCTTTGCCAAAAACATCTCGTGCAGTTGCCCCAATACCGCAATGGGAATTACATCACCCTGAGAAACTGATTGAGCCAAACCACTCAACAGGTCACGCAGCAAATCATCTGCAATAGTCGGATTAAGCTGCTGGGGATCGATTGAGAAATTGGAGACATGGCTCAGCCCAACCTCGCACCAGTAATCGGTTAACCGCAAGTAGAGGTTTGTTTGTTTAGAAATTTGCTGAAGCTGACCTGGCGGGACAACTTTCCGCTCTTCACAAATCGCCAAACAAAATGTGACCAATACGATTTGCTGGGCAATCTGCCTGACCGAGTTGGGCAAATCAGGATAGTTTAGCAGCAGGTTGTGGGCGATCGCCTTCCAGTTTCGCTCAGTTTGCTTCAGCAGCGTCTTCATACTTGAGTTTCAGAAATGCTCAAAGGTTCAGCAAGCTGAATGCAATCGGGGCTATCGTTAGCAGAACGGTTGACCTGACTACTAACCGGATAGCGCTCCATTCCCTGAGCAGAATGAGGACGCAGCAAAGCCTGTAACAAATCAGGTTTAGATGTTGGTGAAAGCCAACAATCGTAGTCTGGCTCATCTAAAATTACGGGCATTCGGTTGTGAATTGACTCCATCAAGTCGCTGGCTTCGGTCGTCAAAATGGTACAAGAGTCGATGGTGTCTCCTTCAGAACTTTGCCAGTGTTCCCATAGTCCAGCAAACGCAAAGGGATGGCGATGCGAAGTAGTTCCTCCTGCGGGGTAATCGCTGCGACAAAAATAAAACGGCTGTTTTTGTTTTCCTACCTTTTTCCATTCATAAAATCCATCCGTCACAATCAGACATCGCCTGCGCTTAAAAGCCGTCCTAAAAGCGGGTTTCTCCGAGACGGTTTCGGATCTAGCATTGACCATTCGCGCCCCGATTTTTGGATCTTTCGCCCATGAAGGGATTAAGCCCCAATAGAAATGCCTAAGCTGCCGCTGTTCTTGATTTAGCACGATTGCAGCGACGGGTTGAGTTGGCGCAATGTTGTAGCGAGGTGGCAAATCGGGCACCTCAGACAGCCGAAAGTGATTGGCGATCGCCTCACTGGTTTGGGTTAAAGTAAATCTTCCACACATTGTCTTGAAACTTGTTTTGAATTGCAATCACGGACTTAATCCAATGTAAAACTAAAAATAGGTTAATGTGTTTTCAGCCACGCTTCCGTGAAACGATTGATTAGTCGGGAAAACTGCCGTAAAAGCAATTTCTGAAAAAATTGTAGGTCTTCACGGAGGTCATCTTTAGGTTAAATCTGAACTAAACGTAGGAACTATCTTTTATTTCACCCTCCCTCACCGTAAGTCATGATTGCCCCTTATTCTACAGGGGATGTGTGTAAGTTCTATTTGGGTTTGTAGCGAATATCTGAATCTATTTAGTTCTTTGTTAAAAACGTTTTATGGAAAAAACAATAGTTCAAATTTTGTTGGTTGAGGACAGTTCTACTGATGCAAATTTGCTTCGTCAAGCATTTTTGAGAGCAAACCGACAAGACTGGAACTTGTCTCACGTTGACCGACTGAGTTACGCCATTGATGCCTGTTGCGATCGCCCCTTTGATGTTGTTTTACTTGATCTGCATCTACCCGATTCCAACGGGTTAGAAACCATTACAGAATTTCGTGCTGCGCTTCCTGACTTAGCTATTATTGTATTAACCGCAACAGATGATGAAGAGTTGGCTTTGCAGTCAATGGCAAACGGCGCACAAGATTATCTGGTTAAAGATCAAATTACGATTCAGCTATTGGTGCGATCAATTCGCTATGCGATCGAACGTGAGCAGATCTTAAAGCGTTTGAAAAACAGTGAACAAAATATGCTTAAAGCGCTCAATCAGGAGCGTGAACTAAACCTGATAAGAACTAATTTCATCTCGATGGTTTCCCATGAATTTCGCACTCCAATGACGACCATTCGCTCTTCGGCAGAATTATTGCAGTGTCTGGGACCGCAGATCAAACCCGAAAAAAGAGAACAGTACTTTGATCGAATTCAAACGTCTATTGATCAGATGCTTAATCTGCTAGATGAAGTTTTACTCTTGGGCAGTAGTGGAGCAGGTGGTCTAGAGTGTAAACCTGCCCCCTTAGATTTAGAAAACTTTTGTCTAGAATTAGTTGAAGCCATGCAGTTCAATGATAGCGATCGCCACATCATCACCTTTACTCATCAAGGAGATTGCGTCAGCGCTGAAATGGATGTCGCTCTACTGAGGCACATTTTTGTGAATCTTATTGCTAATGCCATCAAATATTCACCTGCGGGAACTCATATTCAATTTGATTTGAACTGTCAAAATAACGTTGCTACTTTCCTGGTTCAAGACCAGGGAATTGGAATTCCGGCTAAAGATCAAAACCGTCTGTTTGAAACTTTTTATCGATGCAGCAACGTTGGCAAGATCTCAGGCACAGGGTTGGGACTGGCAATTGTAAGAAGGTGCATAGACCTGCATCAGGGAAAGATCCAATTCACCAGTCAAATCGACGTGGGTACTCAATTCACTGTAACTTTGCCACTCAAACCAATCCCAACTTTATTAGAGACTTAATACAAGCTGCAATCCTGACTCTGGTTTAGCATCTTCGGGGAGCGGGTCAGGTTCAGAGCTAATCGCTGGACAATATCGCGCATAGGCACAGCGATCGCACTGTTCACCCGGAAACGGTAGCCACTTGCGATCGTGCCGCAACTGAAGCGCTAGTTCGCTGATGACACTCTCAACCTGTTGCCGATGAGAAGGTGTAACCTCAAAGCTTACCTTGTCTCCTGTCCGCAAATAGACCAGGCTCAGTCGCTTCAAACTGTACTGATAGCGCTGCTCTAACGCTAGATAATACAGCCCAATTTGCAGATCCATTTCGTCAGGCTGGGGCGGATCAACTTCCTTCGTGGATTTATAATCAATCAGTTCCAACCCGTCTTCCAGCAAATCTAGACGGTCGTAGCGCCCCGACAAAGTGAACTCCAGGTTTTGCACCTGTAGCGTCCCTTGAATTCTGCCTTCAACGGCTACAGGTCGCCGCATCACGGACTGACTAACAATGAAGTCGGTGTAGTAGCGCTTCAAAATCGATCGCCCTTCTGCCATCTGGTTTGCTGTCAGGTCTTTGTTCTGACGGCTCCAGCAATATTCAATCCACTCATAGCGTGGAATCGCATCCTGATAGTGCCAGTCCTGATAAATTTGCGCCAATGCTTGATGTAATGAAGTTCCTAGTGCTGCTGAACCAAAAAATGCAGCCCCCTGAATTCGCCGCTCATAGCGAAAGTAGTAAGCCTGGGGGCAGTGATAGTAGGTTTGTAACTTAGCAGCAGACAGCGTGTAAGGCATAGGTTCCAACTCAAGCAAAATGATTGGAGAAGAAGCCACAGGCACTCATGCAGGTGCAGCTTCTCAACCCATCATGACACTAGATATAGAATTAGAACAGCGTACCTTTGCACTACTTGCGCTAGAGGTAGGGCTGGGGAAGGTAAGATGAGAGTCTAAGGGCTGAGGTGGGCGATCGCTAATCTAGGGAATGGAGCGCAGGGAAAGGGGCGATCGCTTCCTGACAAAAAGCTATATTTAACAGGAGTCGGGCATTGCATCTACAGTATTTTTCTTAACAACTGCTTATCATGAGGTAAAACCAACCACTGGAATGATGCTTAGTCGGATTAAAGACATTGCTGCGACCCTTGCTCCTCGTCTGACAGAAATTCGTCGCCACATCCACAGTCACCCCGAATTGAGTGGTCAAGAATATCAAACGGCTGCCTATGTAGCGGGAGTGCTGTCTTCTTGTGGCCTGCACGTACAGGAATTGGTTGGCAAAACGGGAGTTGTCGGTGAAATGCCCGGTTCAGGAAGCGATCGCGCCTCTTAGCAATTCGTGCAGATATGGATGCTCTGCCCATTCAAGAGAAAACGGGGCTAGAATTTGCCTCTCGGCAAGTCGGCATCATGCACGCCTGCGGTCACGATGTTCACACTACAGTAGGGCTAGGAACGGCAATGGTGCTGGCTCAGTTGGGTGAAACACTACCGGGAACCATTCGATTTTTGTTTCAACCCGCTGAGGAGACGGCTCAGGGAGCCGGATGGATGGTCAAGGATGGAGTTATGCAGGATGTATCAGCAATTTTGGCGCTGCATACGTTTCCGACGATTCCTGGTGGCTGCGTTGGCATTCGCTATGGGGCGCTGACCGCCGCTGCTGATGATCTAGAAATCACTATCTTAGGAGAGTCGGGGCACGGAGCGCGACCCCACGAGGCGATCGACGCAATCTGGATTGCTGCTCAAGTTTTGACGACGCTCCAGCAGGCAATCAGCCGCACTCAAAATCCGCTGCGGCCAGTTGTGCTAACAATTGGGCAAATCACGGGCGGCAGGGCACCCAATGTGATTGCCGATCAGGTAAGAATGCTGGGAACGGTGCGATCGCTCCATCCTGAAACCAGCGCTGCCTTGCCAACCTGGATTGAGCAGATCGTTGCTAGCATCTGTCAACCCTTTGGGGCACGGTATGAAATCAACTATCGGCGGGGCGTTCCCTCAGTGCAGAACGATCCGGCCCTAACACAAATGGTAGAAACCGCTGCCCAAGAAGCCTGGGGAAGCGATCGCGTTCAGCGTCTCCCCGAACCGTCTTTAGGGGCTGAGGACTTTTCTCTTTATTTAGATCATGCTCCAGGTACGATGTTTCGTCTCGGTGTGGGCTACCCCGACCAGCCCAACTACCCGCTCCACCATCCTCAGTTTCACGTCAACGAAGCGGCGATCGTTACAGGAGTCGTCACGATGGCGTATGCTGCTTACAAGTACTGGCAAGATTAATCCGTCTCCCTTTTACTCTTTTAGCTTTTGCTGCCTTAAGGAGGATGAACCCTACCAGAAAGTCTTGTACGCTATTGCACAGTAGAGTCCATAACTCTTTTGAGATTTAAGAACTATGGCAGCATCCACACCGCTAAAAGGCATTGAGCTAATTGACTGCGCTAAAGCAAATGCAAAGCAGGGAATAGAAACTGCTGCGGGGCTTTGTGGATATGGTGAGGATCTCAATACTTTCAAACAAGAGCTTCAGCAGGCTTGCAGTCAAATCGGCGTGCAAATCAATGAACTGAGTGACTTGATCACCGACCAGCAAATTGTTCGCGAAGGTGAGGGGGTCGAGGTTGCGCCTGATACTCCCTCGGAGCTTTAGGAATTGTAGAGAATGTGTCTTGCAAGCTTCCTAGATCTACCCAGCTTAAATGGGTATTCTTGCGGTCGTAGAAAGAGTTTTTGTTTCTTAAGCTATTAACAATAGAAAGCTTTAACCTGAACTGGCTTGTATAGAGGCAGATAAATTGCATCTCTCAAGTTAAGTTCAAAGTCTCTTGAGGTTCGTAGTGATCAACACTAAAATTGCCGAAGCAGCAGCAAATTGCGCCAATGCGAGTCACATCAACATAAAAGATGTGCGGGTGAACTACTCGGACTCTATCATTGGGGCGGCCATTTTTGATTTAAGCGGTTTGCCTAAAGAGTATTTCACAACAGCGGAGAGTGGCGATATTAGCTGGGTGCAAACGATCTTTCAAGCTCTAGGACTGCAATCGCTCCTGGTTTCTTCTTTGCAGCTAGAAGGCTTCCATCATGCCGTAATTCATGGAGCGGGCTACTGTGCGATTGTGGTCAGACAGCGGGCACGCTATACGGCTTTGCTAGTTCGCCAAGCAGACTTTGAGGCGCTTTCAGGTTCTTTTATTCGCTGGATGCAAGACCTCGAACCGACTATTTTGAAGGGCGATCCTCGCTTTAGTGCCGTTTAGCCACTGATTTTGCATCAGTAGCGAATCCGGGGATCGACGTAAGCATTGAAGATGTCGATCAGGATACTGGCGATCGCCACGATCACTCCAAAAAACACCATGATTCCCTGCACGACTGGATAATCCCGAAATCCGATCGCTTCATACAGCCGATTGGCCAACCCTGGCCAGGAAAACGTCACTTCAGTCAGAATTGCGCCTCCAAGCAATGAGGCGATCGTTAGCCCCAGGATTGTAATTAGAGGAATCAGCGCATTCTTCAGAGCGTGACTCATGACGATTTGCCGTTCAGGAATGCCTCTGGCGCGAGCCGCTTCTACGTAGTCTGAGCGCAGCGTTTGCTTTAGATTTACCCGCACGATTCGCTCAAATATACCGCTCAGCAGAATTCCCAACGTCAAACTGGGCAGCGCTAAGTAATACAGGCTGGTGAACAGTGCCCCAAAGTTTGCCTGCAACAGGCTGTCAACAACGTAAAGTCCAGTCAGCCTATCAGGTGGGGTCAGCGATAGCGGAAAGCGAGTACCAATGGGAAACCAGCGTAACTGCACGGCAAACACAAGCTGCAACAGCATTCCTACCCAGTAGGTTGGCAGTGCATAGGTAATAATTCCAAATAGCCGTCCTCCCGCATCGACGGGTGTGTTGGGTTTTGAAGCGGCTAGTGCGCCGATGCTCACCCCTACCAGTACTGCAATGATTGCTCCCAGGACGGTCAGTTCAACCGTAGCTGGAAAATATTGCAGAATAATTCTCCAAACGGATTGTCCCTGACTCGTAAGCGATGTGCCCAAATCGAGCCTGAGCAAATCACCCAGGTAATGGATGTATTGTAGCCAGAGCGGATCATCTAAACCGAGGCGCGATCGCAATGCTTCCTTTGCCGCCTCCGGTGCCCTTCCCCCCAAAATTACATCTACCGGATCGCCTGGAGTCGCCCGCAGCAGCAAAAACACCAGCGTCACGATCGTCCAGAGCATCAGCGGCGCAAGCAACAGACGAGAGAGAATGTAGTAACCCAGAGCGCTAGAGCGAGACATGAAACTTATGGGCATCGGTTTACTGAGCTATTCTGAAACATGAAAAGCACTCGATATTTTAGGGAGTTTGCTTTTCAGAAGCATCCTGAAGTTTTACCAGAATGGATAGAGCGTGTGCTAGCTAATCCAATTAAGCAAGAAGTGCAGCCTCACAACCGTATCGCCTTCTGGGGCAACATTGAAGAAGCAGAAGGTCGAGTTTTACGAGTCATCACGCTAGGGGATGGAGAAACTGTTCACAATGCTTTTTTTGACCGTAACTTTTATAAACGACAACAGCGAGGAGAGGAGCCACAGTGAAGATTCAATATTTTCCCGAAACCGATACGTTGGCGATCGAGCTAACCAATAAACCTGTAGCCTCTACTGACGCAATTACTAATGATTTAATTCTGGATTATGACGAACAGGGTAAACCTGTAGCGATTACACTTGACAACTGCTCTAAAAACGTTGATTCCGTTTATCTTCAAACTCTTAATTTGCCTTTAATGAGTTCAAATTACGAACAGATCGGAAGTTGAGGGAGGGCGATCGCCCTCCCCTATTCCTACTTAGAAATCTGCCAGAGCAAAAATTGCTGAGTTGGCTCAACGCTAACGTTTTCTACCCCGTCTTGAACAAAGACATAATCCTTGTTTTGCCAGAGGGGAATGTAAGGAACGTCTTCAGCAGACAAGTCTTGCAGTTCGGTGAAGATAGCATCACGAGCGGCGGGGTCTTGTTCTGCCCGTCCTTGTGTGATCAGGTCATTTGCCTTTTGGCTGTAGTAGAAAGAGCCATTGCCCTGACTCGCACCTTTTTCGCAAAGCGTTTCAGGTGAACCCTGATCGCAGCTAAAGAAAGGCTGGGTGAAGTTGTCTGGGTCGTAGAAATCGGGATACCAGTTAAGCAAGACGGTTTGGTAGAGACCGTTGTCAACGCCTTCGGAAAGCGTGGCGCGTTCTGCGCTGTTGACGGTGACGGTAACTAAGCCAGGAAGCCCTTGTTCAATCGATTCTTTGAGCGTGTTGGCGATGATGCTGCGCTCGGTGGAGGCAGAGGGATACCAGATTTCAAAGTTGAGCGGGTTGGATTCTGAATATCCGGCTTCTTCGAGGAATGCTCTGGCTTTGTCGAAGTCGCCATCGCCATAAGCTTCTTCAAACACGGGTTTGTGAATCTCAAAGCTGGTCGGAATCATGCTGTAAAGGGGCTGGGCGTTGCCTTGAAAGACTCGCTCGTTGATCAGATTGCGGTCAATCATGGCGGCGATCGCCTTCCTTACATTTAAATCGCTCGTCGGCTCAATCTTTTGATTGAGCGTCATGTAGTTGACTACGTTCGTGCCAGCTTCAATCACTTCCCAGTTGCCGCTCTCTTCTTCTCGCTGTAGGCTGGCAATCTGATCAGGGTCGAGGGTTTGATAAGCGATGTCTAACCCACTCGTGCGGAAGGTGTTGTACAAGTTTGCTGGACTTGCGTAAATCTGAATGTCGATGCCCTGGTTGGCAGGAGGTTCACCCCAGTAGTCTTCGTTGACATCTAACTTGATTGAGTCGGCGTTGAGCGAAGCTAGTTTATAGGGGCCACTACCGATGAAGGAGTCGGGCTTGAAGCTGCCTTCAGCAATTTCATAGGAGTCAGGTGGAACTGGAGTTACGCCCCAGAAGGAAAGCAGTGCCGGAAATCCAGCAAATTCAGACTTGAGCGTGATGGTCAATTCGTACTCACCTGAAGCTTCAACTGAATCCACTACGTCTCCGAGCAGAAATGCCGGGCCGCCGCCATTTTGAATGAAGCGATCAATTGAGAATTTCATCACTTCAGCGTTAAAGGCGGTGCCATCGTGCAGCGTTATGCCTTCTCGCAGCGGAATGGTGTAGGTCAACCCATCCTCACTCACAGCGGGCATCTCGGTTGCCAGTTGAGGAACCAGGTCTGTTGTGCCAGGCTCGTAGGTGTAGAGGCGATCGCCCATGTTATGGAGCAAAATGCCTGTAAAAATTGTGTAAGCATCTGCCGGATCAAGCGTTTCCACCTTCTGCGTTGTGCCCATCGTGATCCGGCTGCTGCCTGCTTCACCGCTGGTAGCTGGACTAGCAGCTTGCTCAGTGTCAGGCGCACCCGTGCAGCCCACGATCAGCGCAATACAAAGGCTAAACAACGTGAAAAACTGAAGGAGCGATCGCCACGCTCGCCGCGAAAACCCAAATCGACCCGCAAAACCAAACCCGCTCATAAACTCCCACCTGGATATCAAAACAGCTTGTCATCTGTCTATATCCTGAACTTTATACACTGCTAACTGAGATAACTCAATCAAATTTGAAACAATCCCGCCTCTAATTCAAGAACATCCCTCATCCTTCATCCCTTATCCTTCATCCTTCGTCCCTCATTCCTACCGCCGCCTTAACTTCCTCTTTACGCTCGGTCGATACGGTGATAGTTAGTGGAACAAACGTAATGTAGAAAGGGATGGCAGGGATATGCGGCGAGGGGTAGGGACAATCTCTCTGCTGATGTTTGGGCTTGCCTTGACGGGTTGCCAGCGAGGGATACGAACTGAGGAAATTGAGACGGCGATTTTGCAAGACCTGGAAAGCCAGGGGGAAATTCCAGTCGTCTCAGTGAGTTGCCCTCAGCGGGTTCAGCCTGAAGTGGAAGAGGCGTTTAACTGCATGGGAAATCTGGACTCAGGCGATACTTTTTTGGTGACCGTTACGCCTCAAGACGAAACTGGTAATGTCGAGTGGGAAATTCCCAATTCTAAAGGGCTACTGAACCTGACAATTTTGGAGGCGCAGTTTCAGGAAGAAATTGCCGGTGAGCTTGGTGTTCAGCCAACGATTGACTGTGGCAGCACTTATCGGGTAAACCGTCCTGGAGATAGTTTTGAGTGTGCGGTAGCTGGGGCGATCGCCCCTTCTCCTCAGTCTGACGAATCTACTCAAGCCAGTTCAGCCCAGACCAGTCAATCTGACCCGGCAAATTCCGCTAGCCAGCCTGAACCCGTTTTACTTGAAGTGGTCGTCAGCGTTGATCAGCAGGGTAACGTCAACTGGCAGCAGATTCGCCGTGTGCAGACGGCTCAGACTAGCTCAAGTGCCGCCGCTTCCAGTCCGGCAGCTAGCCCGACTGCCTCGCCTGCTGCAACCCGTAGCGAAACGAGTGTTGGAACCGATGGCGGACAGTCTGTTCCCGCTGCCGATACGTCATCAGAGTCCCAAACCGCAGAAGACTTCCTGGATGATCCTGGAGCTTTGGATGATTTTTAGCAGGAAGCTGGAAAGTATAGCTAGCCTAAATAAGCTGTAGGACGAGCGGGTTGTGAAAGGCGCACCCCGCTGGGGTGCGCCTTTCACAACCTACTTAGAATTGCTATATCAAGTTGCACAGCAGACCTGATTTTTAATAGCTCTCTCACCTCAGCTTGAGGCAAAATGGCATCGGGAGCCGAGCGCTTGGGACGGAGATTCATTGACAACTCATCGACTTTTTTCTGCGGTTTGGCAGATTCTGCAAGCCGCTGGCATTGCGTTAATTTTGACGTTAATTTTTTTGCTGACTCCGGCGATCGCCCAAAAAGATATCCCGGCTTCGGTAGTGCTAGACGGGCGAGAAATTTTTCAGATCAGTTCATCAGGTGAATACACAGCCCAAGAGCGGGCTGAATTGGTTAATTCACTCCTTCAGGAAGCCGTACAGGAGCGGCAGCCGATTCAGATTGAAGTCGAGCAACGCAACGGCTTGCCTACTGTTTTGCTGAACGATCGCCATCTGGTGACAGTCACAGAACGCGATGCCCCACCAGGTAGCACTGCTGATGAGCAGGCAAGAGTCTGGGTGCGACGACTCAGGACAGCCGTGCAGCAAGCGCAGCAGCAGCGAACGGTAGAATTTTTGCAGTGGGCGGGGGTGATCGCTTTAGGTGTCGTGGCGATCGCTTGCTTGTTGCACTGGGGCCTGGGTCAGTTTTGGCAGCGATCGCTGCGTCCTTCACTGGCAGCAATTTTGCCACGGCCTGAAGCCGATGAAGACACCGAACATCCTCAAGCGCTGAATATACTGCTGGGTTTGCTGCTGGCGATCGCCCGCACAGGAGTATGGCTGGGCGCAGCGCTCTACATCACCAACCTATTTCCCCTAACCCGACAGTGGGGCTATCGCATCTTCAACAGCCTGGTAGCTAGCTTTACCTCTCCCCTAATTACGCTGGGGCAAAGCAGCTACTCGCTGACAGACCTGCTAGTTTTGGCATTCATGCTGTTGGGGCTGATCATTTTCACCAAAATGGTGACAGACCTGCTAAAGTCCCGCATTCTACAAATGACTGGCGTAAACCGGGGCGCACAGGAAGCTGTCGCGGTGATCCTGCGCTACGCCATGCTGTTTATCGGTTCGCTGGTGGTGCTGCAAATTTGGGGGCTAGACATTAGCTCTCTGGCAATTTTAGCCAGCGCCCTCGGTGTGGGCATTGGCTTTGGCTTGCAAGACATCGCCAAAATTTTGGCAGTGGTTTAGTGCTGGTGTTTGAGCGTCCGATTCAAGCTGGGGACTTTATTGAAGTTGGAGAATTTCAAGGCACCGTCGAGCGCATCGGGGCCCGCAGCACGCTGATTCGTACCCTCGATCAAATTTCGATTATCGTGCCAAACTCGCGCTTCTTAGAACAGGAAGTGATCAACTGGAGTCACGATAACCCCGTTTCTAGAATTCACCTGCCCGTCGGCGTTGCCTATGGCTCGGATATTGAAGCCGTGCGATCGGCACTGCTAGAGTCGGCGCGAAACCATCCCAAAATTCTTTCCACCCCTCAGCCACAGGTTTTCTTCAAAGGCTTTGGTGACAGCAGCCTTGACTTTGAATTATTGGTTTGGACCGCAGAACCCAGTAAACAAATTGTGATTAAAAGCGACCTCTATTTCCGCATGGAGGCACTGCTACGTCAGAATCAAGTCGAAATTCCCTTCCCCCAACGCGATCTGCACCTCCAGGTCGATCACCTCCCTCTGCAACTGTCGCCTCAGATGGAGCAGGTCATGCAGCAGTGGTTGGAGCAACGGAAGCTTTAAACCGTTTGAGAAGTTGGATTTTTGGCGCTAGGCTCCACGAAAAATTCAATTTCTCAAACAAACCTTACTTCTCAAATCTTTCCTGAAACGGCTCCGGTTGCTTGGAGAAGTTATAGGGTGAGAGCAACTTCTTGGCATCGCGAGTGGTGCGATCGCCACGCGGGAATGGTGCGATCGCTTACTAGCCCGGAGAAAACTCATAGAGGTAGAGCAAATGCGCCTTGTCTATTGGGGTTTGGCAATTGGCGGGTTCGTTCTGGTCGTTTCGTGGCTGTGGGGGGCGCTGGTCGCATTCTCCCTGCTGATTTTGCTGATTGTTGGCTATGAGATTTGGCGGCAGAGTCGTCCATTGGCGCTGTCGAGACAGCCCCGTAAGTCTAATCTAAAATCTGATGCGGCTGGGTTGCAGTCTGAAGCGGCTCCGGTTAATGCTGGAGTCAAACCCGCTGAGAAGCTTGCCAGGTTTCGAGTCCGGCTGGTGGAGGAAAAGCCGACCAGAAATTCTGGCAAATCTAACCTGGTAAGGAATCCGGTAGAGCAATCCGATAGGGCTATTCGTTCTCAATCGGTAAGGGGGGGCGATCGCACAGTGATTCAGGAGCCGCTGACGTTGACTTCAAGTGCAGACTCAAATGCGGCACAGGATGCTGCTCAGTCCAACTCAACGGCAGATTTAACAACCGCTCCTACGGTGATTGAGTCGCTCGACCAGGTTCGCTTTGGTGATGGGACAGATTCTAATTGGGCTGACTTGACCGAGGAACCGACCGTTCAGCCAGGGGGCAAGACCCCGCCCCGGTCATCCTCTTCGTTTGGCAATCCGACAGTGATTCGTCCCCATGCCGCAGCAAGTGGTTCAGCCGTTGCCAAGCCCTTTCAACCACCAATGACTGATGAGCAAACGGTTGCCCAACCCTTTCAGCCAACTCGCTTTGCCGACGAAAAAACGGTAATTGGGACTCCCAAATCAAAATCTGGCAATGAGCCGACCGTCATGAAACCTGCCAAATCTGGTATGGGACACCCTGCTGCTGACAAAGCTGATGAAGAGGGCGATCGCCCTCAAGCAGCCGACAAAGCCAAGAATTCACCGCTGCAAACAACAGATCTAGAACAGCCAATTGTGATTCCAGAACAGCCAACTGTAATTGGGCAACAGTCCCAAAAACTCAAACAGGAGGAAGAGCGGACTAAACTCTAGCTTATCCAATTTTGAATTTGTCACTTTAGTTAAAATGATCAGTCAAAAATGACAAGCAATCATGATCAAGATAAGGGCGATTTACTACCAAACGGGCGAATCTCAAGAAAAAATTCTTACGCCAGAAGCCTTAACTCAGGGTGGTGGTCTGATTGGGCGAAACCCAAATTGTGATCTGGTTCTAAATAGTCCTGAAGTGAGTCGCGTTCACGGACGAATTTTGTATCAGGCGGGACAGTACTACTACACCGATTTGGGCAGCACGGATGGCTCTCAGGTTAACGATCAGACCGTTCAAACCAACCAAAATTTTTTGCTTCAGCCGGACGACCTGATTCGTATTGGCGGATTTATTCTGCTGATTAAGGAGCTAGATTTGCAGGCGGCCGCGTTGAATATTTCTAACGCAACTTTGATTGATGGCAGTTCTAAAGCAGCAGCATCAAACGCTGCTTTGTCAGGTAATTTGGGTCGGGCTGACTCTGCTCAAACTGGTTTGGATGGCGGTTCACTTCAAAACGGTTCACTCAATAGCCTTTCCTACACTTTCCAAGCCAATGCCAGTGCAGGAGCTAGTGCGGGGTCTGAGGCACCTGTCGTGCAGCGGTTGATGTTTAAGGCAGAGGAATTAAAGGAAAAGGGTATTTTGAGCCAGGGACTCACGGAATGCACTTTTCAAGGCAAAGTTCTGGTAGAAGGTATCTCGTTTGCTAAACGTCTGCGCGAAAATGCAGTAGATCTTTGGCAAGCAGAACTTGACTCTGGCAAACTCTGTTTGCTGGTAGAATATCCTGAACATTTTACCCTTTGGTATGAGAAGGAGGGGTGGAGGGAGAAGGAGGGATGGGGGATGGGGGATGAGGGATGGGGG
>JAAUTN010000148.1 GCA_012031415.1 Leptolyngbyaceae cyanobacterium SM1_4_3
CCCCAAAAGCGTAGAGGCAATCACAAAGCTGTTAGAACTGGGAGTCAGTCTCTGTTCAAGTAGGGAATTGCGAAACTACTTTGCTCACTGCTGTTACTGTACCAATTAGTCCCGCAAAACGCTGTATCACTCCGAAAAGTGTATAAATGACCTTATGCGGTTGCTTCAAAAAATTTGGGAACTTGTTCATGAGGCATTTGACTCTCTAGATAAAGAACAGTTTTTAGCTTTGCAATTGCCACCATCACCAAGCTCCTTTACGCTTGATCCTGAATACGTGCTCGATGTCTATGGATATCGCCAACTTTCATTGCCTATAGACGGTTTGGATACGGAAACTGGTACTTAGTCTCACAATCTCACTTTTGGGAAATCCTGCCTGTATCTTCCTGTGCAGATTGTTTTTTACGCATTAAGGATCGCATCAACTTTACCCGATACGGATCTGCATCTTTCCGCCACACGACCCGATACCCCTTCAACTCTGCACAGTGCTCCTCTAGGCACTTCTGCCAACCTCGCCGATCGCGAATCTTTCACAAATCATCCAGTAAACCCCATCCTTCCTCCTGCCGAGTTAGCTTTGCGAACTTCTCGTACAGCAGATAGTCGGCTGTTACCATTGAATCCTTCTGGTGCAGTAGGGGTGGGTTATTGTTGGAGTCATAGTCCCGGTAGCTGACGTGCAGGTCTTGCAGGTCAATCTGCATAATGGTGCGGAGGCAAGGGTGTGGTTCGCGATCGAAGTCTGGGTAGAACAGGTAAGTGATTTTGGGTTTGCTGGTGTGGAACTTGACCACGGTTGCTTCTTCAGGGCGACCGATCGTGCGAGAGGCGCAACCTTCGTAGAGCCGGAGCAGAGGATCAAGCGCATCCAGGGCAGAGACGTGAACCCAGAGGGAGTTCGACAGCTTTTTGCCGATCGCACTGGACTTACATCGTTCCGCCATCACCTCCAAATTCCCCAGGCTCAACAGCATTAAATCTGCTGCGGTACAGGCTTGCTGGTAGTTGCCAAATAATGCCTTGATGTCGTGCTGAACGATGGGAGCGAGGTGTCGTAGCTTGGGGCGATCGCCAAAATGACTGAGGGCAAGGTAGACGAGCAAATCCTGGCGGCGTTTCTCGCTGATGGCATCCCATTGCTGAACCTCCGTTGCCTGAAGAACCACTTGGAAAGCTCGTCGTAGCGTTCCAAATTCCGATTGCAGTGCCGCAAACTCCTGAAGTTCCTCCTCAATGGGCAACCGCACTAATCATTCTATTGATCACGTCAATTTTATCAGGTTCTCTCCTGGCAACTATTTTGATTCCGTTCATTACTTCTATTTTGCTGATTGTATTAAGACCAACTTCTTTACAGAGGAATGCTTTCAGGCTTGCTCTTAGCTTATCTGTTATTGCGTGTATCTCAACTTTACTATTTCAAATTAACAATCTTCAAAATTCTTCACAACATTCGTCATTATTTCTATTTCAATGGATCTTTGAATCTGCGCCCAATTTGCTTGGCAATGGTGTAGGTCGCGCAACAAATTCAGCCCGTATTTTTGGAGATACTTTGTTTATAGAAAGTTTCTATCCAAAGCTGATTTACGAAATTGGTTTGTTTGGTGCAATCGCATTTTTAGCAGTGACAACAATTTTGACCTACACCACATTTCAGATTTATCGATCGCTGCAAAATTCTACCTTCAAGAATTATGCGCTTTGTTTGTGGATGTTCATTTTGTTTATCAGTTTTAATCCTTACTACTATCCTTTAGACACCGAGCCAGTAGCGGTTTACTACTGGTTCTTTGCAGGAGTTGTACTAGCTTTACCAACACTTGACTAGCAAAGTTCTCACAACTCATTTAGGATTGCTATAGTACGCCTAGCCTCGAAAGACTAGGGCAAATTGCGAGGCGCAAATATGTCTGAAACGGCAGAAAAGCTGAAGATTGAGCTTTCCCGGCTCCCTGTCCAAGAGCGTGCAGAACTTGCTTATTTCCTAATTCACTCTCTGGATGACGAAGTTGATTATGACGTGGAAAGTGCTTGGGATATCGAATTGACGCGGCGGATGCAGGAGATCGATGAGGGCACTGCTTCTGGTAAGCCATCCGGACAGGTATTTACCGAACTGAGAGAGAAATATTCGTGAAGCCTATCATTGTCCATGATGAAGCAATCGAAGAGCTAGATGCTGCAATCTCTTGAATAGCGCTTTGTTTAACTGAGATCTTGCATCAACGGCAGGAGGCATTGAACTAGAGCCTTGAGATCAATCTCAGGCTCAAAGCTAAAACTCGTTAAAACAAGTTGGAATGGTCTTCTAGGGGACATTTGAGTCCGTTGAAACGGACTTGAGCTATTAGCACGGAATTGATTCCAGGGCGGGTCGTCGAGCAACAGACCAACTTGGTTAAAAAATCTGAGTTTAACTCACATGGACTGCAAAACCTGAGATAGACGCTCATAAAGTTTTGTAAAGATATACTGATGGTGTAGCTTTGCAGTTTGGTGGAAAGTATTTTGGATACACAAACAATACAAACCGTTACCCTGGGTGCCAACGGCCCTAAAGTGGCTCCCCTATGTATTGGCACCTGGGCTTGGGGCGATAAGCTGTTCTGGAGCTATGGCAGAGATTATGACGCGGCTCAGCTTCAGGAAGCCTTCAAAGCGGCTCTAGATGCTGGCGTAAATTTCTTTGACACGGCTGAAATCTACGGCTTTGGGGAGTCTGAGAAGCTGTTGGGGCAGTTCATGCAGCAAACTCAGCAGCCTGTGCAGATTGCGACAAAATATATGCCGTTGCCCTGGCGGTTTAGTGGAGAGGCGATCGCCCATACCCTAACCGAGAGCCTTGATCGCTTACAGGTTTCCAGCATTCCGCTTTACCAGGTACATATGCCATTCGACTTTTTCATGAGCAAAAAGACACTCATGGAAGCTTTGGCAGCAGAGGTCAAACGTGGACGCATTGGGGCGATCGGCGTAAGCAACTACTCGGCTAGCCAGATGCGAGAAGCTCATCAACTCTTGGCAGCACAGGGCGTTTCCCTGGCAGTCAACCAGATGCCTTATTCTCTGTTGGGTCGGCAAATCGAGACAAGCGGCGTGATGGATGCAGCCCGTGAGTTAGGAGTCACCATTCTGGCATACAGTCCCCTAGCTCAGGGATTGCTCACAGGTAAGTACACGCTAGAAAACTACACTACTCCTGCCGGGGCGCGTCGGATTGATCCCCGCTTTAGCCACGATGGGTTAGGCAAAATTGCGCCTGTGATCAATTTGCTGAAGCAGATTGGGGAGAAGCGCGATCGCACTCCGGCTCAGGTCGCCCTCAACTGGCTGATTGCTCAGGGCAATGTGATTCCGATTCCGGGGTCCAAAAATGCAGAACAGGCGCGACAAAATGCGGGTGCCTTGGGCTGGAGCCTGGACGAAAGCGAAATTGCCGAACTCGATCAAATCACTCGTTCCTACCGATAAAGTCTAGGTGTAGAGTTTGGTTTGCAAGACATGAAGCTTTGGTCAGACTGGGGGTTTAGCCGCGACGGATGGCGCAATAGCCAGCGGGGTGAATATTGGGTGGTGGCGCAAGCGGTGTTGATGACAGGTTTTGCGCTGCTGCCCGTTTACCGGCCCGTTGAGCTACTGTCTTCTGTGTGGCTTTACTCTAGTTGGGCAGTAGCGGGAGTTTTGGGAGTGGGGGCGATCGCCCTGTTCATCAAAGGCATTCTAGACTTGGGTAATAGCCTCACCCCACTTCCTTACCCCAGAGAAGACGGGCAGTTGGTTCGATCAGGGGTGTATGCGATCGTGCGGCATCCACTTTACAGCGGTGTAATTTTGGCGGCTCTAAGTTGGACGATCTTTCAATTCAGCCTGTCTCACCTAATTGGCACACTCATCTTTATCTTATTCTTTGATGCTAAAGCCGCCCGTGAAGAAAACTGGCTGATGCAAAAATATCTAGACTATGCAGACTACCGCCAAACAGTGAAGAAGCTCATTCCCTGGCTCTATTAAGCCACAGGTTTATCCAGACAAATTGAGGACAAGACCTGTAGGGGCCACTTGGTAAGCGATCGCTTAGAGTTTAGACCGATGAATCAAAGGGAGATCTGTCTCATTTTGTTCCAACCATTCTGGTCTTGTGCTTTCTAAAAGAGAAATAGTCATTTCACTGCCGTCTCTAGAAACCTGATAGTTCCAGCGCAAGCTAGGACAAACCGTAGAGAACTCAATTTCGGGAATCGATGTAGGCCAGCTTCCTGTTTGAGCAGCCAGCTCTTTTACCTGTAAAACCTTTTCCGTTAGTTCCCAATTGATCATCATCTTAAAAAGACGATCAAAACCTGTTCCTGCCCAAACTCCAGTAGATGCAGTGGCAATGCCAAGAGTATTCCAGTCTGCAAGAGATGTTTCAAACCTTTGCTGGTATTCCTCTAGATCGAGCGAACAAAAATCTTGACTTAAAATTTCCGTCAAAAATGCTTCGTTAGTTTTCCACCAATCAATGGCCAAAAGCCTACTGTAAGGTTGTCTAAATAACTGCAATAGAGGAGAAAAAAGGGAAGGATTGGGAGATTCAGGATCATAGCCAGCAATTACATAGTTTCGCTTTATAGCATTTGCAGCAATTAAATTCTCCACACCTAAAGATTTAGCAAAGAGGGATGGATAATCATCCACATCCAACAGTTTTTGCCTAATGTCTTCTGGAAGTCCGTTAAATTTACGGACAACGCTAGCTTGAGCATTTGCAATGAGAATGGTGACGAGACGAGCTATGAAATCGGGTTGAGCGTCCAAAGACTTTCTTAACTGCCACGCTGCTTCCAAATTTTCTACAACCCCTGCTGGCTGATTAAGACTATAGTTTTTTATCGCTGCAACAAGAAGTAATCTATTGTACACAGCAAGGTTTGAACGTTCAGGATAAGCAGCCATTGGGTCAAGATATCTGTTAATGTCATCTTGCTGCCAGTGAGGTAGATTCTTCAAGACACCTCGTATCTTAGCCAAAGTTTCTGAATTTACATTCAAATAATTTTCTACTGAGCTTGGCAAAGCTATTAACTTGTCTGTCTCTTCGCTTCTCAGTGGTTCTAAATAATCGCTAATTTCTGTTCTGACCTCATCTGAGAAGGAACTATCATTTGACTTAAACAGAGCTTCTAGTTCTAAAGCAGTTTCATTTGCAGCAGTTGCAGGAAATTCAGACCTATACGCTTGCACAGCCTTTGCGAGAGGACGTTCCAATATAAGTGAATAAACTCCTCCTAAAACTAGCCAGGTAAGAAGTAAGCTGATGATAGCTATATTAGTAATAATCAGACCTTTGTATTGAGATTGTTTTAGTAATGAGGCTAAAACTCTTTGTAATCTCATACTTTTTAATCTCACAGTAAAAGAATAATCAATTAGGGTTTGCAGCTTTCAACTTGGCAAATCATTTTCTGCAAAATGATTTAAGAGAAGGCGATGGACAAAAATATATCCTCCTCCCACTTTCTTCAAAAAAATGCAATCAACTGCGTAATTTAAAAAGTTGGAATAATTGAGAGGAACAGACTTCTCAAACCGAAGTAGAATTCGCAAAACGATGTGTTTAATAAAAGTTTTGCCAAAAATCAGCAACCCGGACAAGATTGCTATGCTAACTAGCCTATTTAGAGTAAAAATAGGAGTTCTCAAAGCAGGTGGAAGGTTTAGCAAATATTGACTTGGGCGCAGTTCAAGAAAGGCAAAGACCACAATCAAACAAGAGGAAAAAAGCACTAAAACTGATAGAAACGTAATTACACTGTTAATTACTGCCTGCTGGATGCCTTGATTAGGCTGGGTCGTCTCCGTAATACCTTGACCAGTCACTCCATTAACAAAGCCTGATATTGTTCCACCAATTGTCTCGAAAATCAAGCTTAGAACTAAAGCGTTGATCAACCCATTTATTAAGATAAAGAATAAACGTTCTCTCCACCCTAATGTTGAGGAAATCGTTGCGAGAGAAACAGTTTCTTCTATATATGAGGTTGAGATAGTGATATCAAGTGTTACCCCATCTATGATGGCAATGATTAGTCCTAAAATTCCTCCACAAATTAAGCCTAAAGTCATTCCTTTGGGCACTCCTTGCAATGCTTTGTTCCAAGACCACTGAAGTTTTGCGACAGGTTGAATGGGTTCTCTGAGCAAACTCCATAAAAATAAACTAATCAATGCCCAGAATAAACTAAATAAAGGGCTAATAAAAAACCATCCTCCGAGGACATTATGAAATCCAAAACTAGCGAGTATTCCCCAAAAAATTCCGTTAACCAGACAGAAAATAAGTCCTCCGAGCGGTGTTACTACCGACTTTCCAAGGAACTTTGCTGTTAAGCCCCAGAGCAATCCTTCGGCAATTCCAAAGGAAAAACCTGCTGCATGGTTAAACAGGTTCGAGCCGTCTTCTACGGCAAGTCTAACGGGTTCAAACAGGACGACGAGTGGCCAAACGGTAAAACCAATTAGAGCGCCGAAGATAGTTCCACAGATCAGCTCATACAGCCAGGTTAGGAAGTTCGACTGTAGCCAGTTGGCTTGGAGCCGTTCAATTAGAAATACGGTTTGTGATTCCTGCACCATTCGTTGTGCTAACCAGGCTAGCCCTTGTTTCGTTTGAGCTTCCGAGTATCTGTCTTTCCGCTTTAACCGAGTGGGACGATGAAACATCTTGTCAATGTAGGCATCAAACAATTGCTTGCGCCGCTCTTCGATCGCTTCTACGCGGGGCAATTCTTCTACATTTATGCCTTGATAAGCCAACACCATAATGTTGAGCATTAATGGAGATGCAGCAAGCTCTTGCAGGGCATGATCAGCGTTGAGGAGCGATCGCAACCCGCTTAAATCAGCGTTAATCGAGTCAAGGTAGGTATGAATTTGGTGGATGGTAAGCGATCGCAAATAAATAGCAGTTTGAAAATTAAGCCGATCTTTCAGTGCTTCATAATCTTTAATTCGGCTACAGACTACCATTTCTGAGCCGTAATTTTGGTGAAAGTTATTGAGCGCTACAACACACTCGTTTCGACGTTCGAGCTTAACCTCATCCAGCCCATCCAAAAGCAGCAGTAATTCCTGATTGCTGACCCATTGCCGCCCGATTTGTTTAGGAACTTGATACTTGCTGCTGAGTTCATCCACTAACCACTCAGCAATACTCTGTTTTGTTGTCCAAGAGGAAAGGTTAAACACAATGGGGATGCGATGATCTACCCCTTGTTCAGCTCGTTTGACTAAATCTCGCGTCAGTTCAAGCAGCGTTGTCGTTTTTCCGGCTCCTGGTTCTCCTAAAATTAAAAGTGTTCTTCCCTCTCCCATCTGGTCAAAGATAAAGATTGGTTTGGTTCCTTTGGGTAAAACTTTTTTAGATTCGTCGATCGTTTCGACTTCTATATTCCAGGAAGTCATTACCGCGTGGGCGTGTTCTTCTAACCCCAGTTCAATTAACACTTGATCCTGTAAAGATTTTTCTAAAACTCCTTCAACCCAAAACTTTTTAACCTTATTCAAAATGGAATGGCGATTTCTGACCTGCTGAGGAGTAAGCTTACGGAGCTGCATCTCCGAAAAGTGGCGCTCTGTTTCAACCTGGCGGCTACTGCGGATGTAGTTTTGCTGTAAAGCTGTAGGCTTTGGACTCTCCTGAGGTTGAGCTAACCACTGCTCTGCTTGCTGCAAATCACTCCCCCGCAGCAAAAAGCTATTGTCCTGCCCAGATTGCTCCCATTCTCTTGCTTTCACCAGTAGCCGAGTATGCGATCGGATGTAGCTCAAGTCTGTTTGAAGCGTTTCTAATAGAGTTTTGAGTGCGGGTTCAAACTGATCGGACTCCCGAAAAAAAAGCCAGTTGAGCCGTGCTAACTCTGGATGCACTACCCCGTCTTTTACCTCTTCTCTCACTAAAGGAATGATCCGTTTTCCTTGCCGGATGGCGTATTCAAGCTCCTCGTTGCAAACTTCTGAGCGTAACGAATGGGGGCTGATAATGAAGACAAAGTTGTCGGCTGCCTCAATCCCTTGATAAATTTCTTGCCGCCAATCTTCCGCAGGCGGAATATCGTGCCAATCAATCCAAACCTTTTGGTCAGCCTGGGTTAGAGCTTGCCAGAGGTGCCGAACAAACGCTTGGTCTTGGCGAGAGTATGAAATGAACAGGTTATAGCCAGATTGATGCTGCGGTGAATGAGAGGTGGGAAAGTGAGTATCAGTCATGCTGCTTCTTGGGGCTTTTCAAGAGATGAAGCTTTACTAGATTGGATGGTAGAAGCTAGACCATTGTACTCTGTCCCTTATAAAGTGCTATTTGTAACCCAGTGTTGAGGCTACTGATTAGCGATAAGCAACGTTCATGCCTCTGCTGCGATTGAGCTTGAAAAAGGCGACAAACCGTTGAACTGCCTCATCGTCAGACTTTACTTTTTTAGCTAAGCTCTTCTGCTTTTTAACCAGATGAGTTTCCTGATCTTCGAGAAAAGCAAAAGAACTTCCGGATGTAATGTTGAATTCCTTTAGAGGAATCACTCTGGTAAATAACAGCAGTCCTGTAGGTGCTGTTTTACTCATCGAAATGTCAGTGAGTCGAATGTCTTCCCGGTCAGTTAAAAGATCTTTAAGGAGTATCACATTCTCGCGTCTAATGGTTTCAGTCACTTTGAAGAGTGAGGTGTAAGAAGAGAGTTGAGCGGCGATCAGGTTTTCTTCTTGTGGGTTTTTAGCGCCAATTTCGTCTCGGTAAATGGCGATCGCATTCTTCCCATCAGCTTGATAATCATGAATCGTGAAATCCATTACCGCCGTTCCCTCTTCTTCGCTTTCGAGGGTAATTTGATTTCCTCTGAGAATTCCCAGCAGCTTTGCGGCTCCAGTGATGGTTTCTGGACTTAAGCAGGATTCTGTAATTTTATGGGCTAGTTCTGTTCCTACGTCTCTATATTGTCGGTAGAGTTTGATGGTGTTCATGGCAATCAACCCGTCGGTTCAGACCGTTTCAACATAGATTTTAATAGCTGGAAACATATTGGAGCGATCGCTCCTCAGCCGTCAAATCTGCCTCATTTACATCTCGCCGCAACACCATTCCGTTTGGCCCGACAATCAATCGCGGCAACTGCTGCATATCCACCAGTTCCATTGTTCTCATGTCATAGGTGGTGTAGGTTGTTTCCTGCGACTCTAAACTCACATCAATCACAGTCAAGGTCTTTTGGGGCGCTAAATTGCCATTGAGCAAGGGGCGCGTACCAGATCCCAAAATGCCGCTGTGCAACAGTTCTAACTGACCACGATGACCGGGATAGTAAGAATGGTGGTGTCCGCTGACGTAGGTGTGAACGTTGTGGCGCTCCATCAGCGCCCGCAGTTCATCTGCTCTGTTTAAATATTCTCCTGGTTCATCTCGACCGACCGATATTGCATACAGCGGCAGATGCCCTACCACAATCCGCAGTCTGGCGGCTTTTGCTGCCTCTGATTCCAACGCTTGCTCAGCCCAGTCCAACTGCTCCTGCGGCACGATCGCCGACGATGCATCCCAGGTCAAGAAGAAAACGTCATTTTGCTGAAAAGTGTAGTAAAAGGGAAAGCCTGCGCGATCGACAAACTCAACGCCTGGATTGTGGCTGGGATTATTCCAATAGGCAGCGGCAACATCCCGGTCTTGCTGGTAGAGCAATGTTCCGTCACTGGCGAGTGCCCCAGATGCATCGTGATTTCCCACCGTAAAGCCATAGGGAATGCTGGCATTTCGCAGCGGTGCAGCAACGTGCTGGTCAAATGCCGCCCACATTGCCTCAACCTGAGCGCGGGGCAAAAAGGCATCTTGTCCGGCAACCATGTCACCACTGCACAAAACCAGGTTGGGTGCCCAAAAGGGAATCAGTGAAATCGCTTTGTCCACTTCTGGCTCATAGTCGGTAGAGCCATACTGACTGTTGAGGTCGCTGATCACGACAATTCGGGCATCGCCTCTGGGTGGATTGAATAATCCCTCACTGCCCGGTACATTTTGCGACACGGGAGTCGGAGCCGCCTCGCGGGTCGGACTGGGCGTTGGAGCTTGGGCAGCAACAGGCTGTTGTTCAGGGCTACTGCTGGCGGTCATTCGGTTAACCAACAGAGCCAGACTAAATCCGCTGACGGCTCCACCCAACATCAAAAACTGACGACGCTTAAGACTCATATTCTCAACGCTAAACCTGCTGCGACACTTATCCTACCTTACTCATCTGCCCCTCAAGTTTCCTCCAGTTTAAGGAGTGCCGCCAGAGTGATAGATTGGCTGTGAGGGGGCAACGGCAAAGCTCTATCGCGTTTGACTGCTTTTTGTTGCGCTGAGCTGCTGCATTGACTGCCGCCTTCAAGTGCTGCTGCCTATCAGGGAGGGGTCATGACACAGAATCAGCCAAAGTCACCACCGGGCTTACAAAAAGTTTGGCGACAGGTTCAACCCATTTTCAAAACTCAAAGCCTGCGTGCTGTACGAGCGACGATTCAGGTGTTGGAGGGAGTTGCCGACAATTTGGAGAAAATGCCTGAACCTGCTCAGGTGGAATTGTCGCAGCCCTCACAGCAACCCAATTTGGAAGGAAAGGCAGCCCCAGTTAAGCCACCCGCCAAACCCGCAGATTCTCCAACCGTTGCACTCGCCGTCCCAGTTGTACTCGCAGATCAAACAGCGGTTGAGCCTGGGGAAGTTGCTGCAACCTCTCCAGCAGTTAAGCCTGGGGAAGAAGCTCAGCTCGACGATGATATTTGGGGCGCGGATGAGAGTTTGTCTCTCGATGAACCCGATAAACCTGCTGGAGATCAAGCGCCTACCGCAGAGGCGATCGCCCCTCCCCCTGCCTCACCCCAGCCAGCCAAAAGAATCGAAACCCCCTTACCTGCTGCCGGAACCCTATGGGCAAAGTGGATCTCCCTGCTTGACTGGGTGCGCGATCGCCTCCCCGATTCGCTCAGTGACAGGCTTTCTGACTCCGTTCTTACGAGCATTGCTGGCGGAGTTTTGGTGCTGCTGGTGTGGATCACCTCTTCCCTACTGCCCAATCAAGCGGAACAGGTTGCTCAAACTCCTTCAGTCAATCCATCTCCCGTTCGTCCATCTCCCGTTCGTCCGACTCCCGTTCGTCCGGCTCCAGAACAGACAGCCCCAGCGCCTCCTCCGGCTCCAACAAAAGCACCAGAAATAAAGCAGCCTACAGTCACCCGCTCCCCCGCCCCAGTCCCACTCCCCTCACCCCCTCACCCCCTCACCTCCCCACCTCCCCTAGAACTTACGCCTGAGCAAAGCCTAATTGCCGCCATTCAAGATCAGGTGACAGAAGTGACGAATCGCTATGCGAATGGGTTAATTCAAGCAATTCAGGCAAATTTCCGCGACAGTCGGCTGATCGTCAAGGTGAGTATGGGCTGGTATGAGTTGAGTGCGATCGCCAAAACAAACTCGCTGACGAAATGCTAAAACGCGCACAGGAGCTTGACTTTAGCAAATTAGAAATTACTGATATTCAAGGCACCTTGCTTGCCGCAGTCCCGTTGTTGGTTCAAATATGATCATTCTTCAAAGAGAAATGCTAGATGATAAAGCTGGGTAAGCCTATTACCCATTACCCCTTACCGCTTAAGCAATGAGCTTTGAAAATGACATTTTCATTAGCTATGCCCACATTGATAACCATCCGCTGACGGAGGGGCAGGAGGGCTGGATTTCTGAGTTTCATCGGACGCTGGAGATTCGGCTGGGGCAGTTGCGGGGGGAGAAGCCAAAGATCTGGCGCGACCTGAAGCTGCAAGGGAATGACTTTTTTGCCGACACGATTGTGGAGCAGTTTCCGAAGGTGGCGCTGCTGGTGTCGGTGCTGTCGCCGCGCTATGTCAAGTCGGAGTGGTGCATTCGAGAACTGCGCGAGTTTTGGCGAGTGGCAGAGCAGCACGGGGGCGTGCGGGTGGCGGATAAGTCGCGGGTGTTTAAGGTGGTGAAAACGCCTGTGCCGCTGGATCGCCATCCTGAGGAGGTGCAGGGGCTTTTGGGCTATGAGTTTTATCAGTTTGACCGGAGCGGACGACCGATTGAGTTTGGGCGGCTGCTGGGTTCGGAGGCAGAGCGGCAGTATTGGTCGAAGCTGAATGATGTGGCTTATGACATCTACCAGATCTTGGAGGATTTGGAACAGCAAGCGACGGTCGAAGTTGAGGATTCTCTGAAGGTTCCAAATAGTCTTGCTGAGGGGAAAGGGGAAGGGGGAAGGGGAATCGCCTGCAAATCCCCGATCTACCTGGCGGAAACCACCTTTGACCTGACCGACGAGCGTGACAAAATTCGGCGGGAGCTTCAGCAGCGGGGACATCTGGTGCTGCCCGATCGGGCGTTGCCGCCTTACAATCCAGCGTTTGAGCGGTTGGTGCAGGAAAATCTGGAGCGCTGTCGGCTGTCGATTCACCTGATTGGTTCTCGCTATGGGATTGTGCCGGAGGGGGCAGACCGATCGCTGGTGGAGTTGCAGCATGAACTGGCGATCGCCCACAGCCACGCCCATCCTGACTTTATCCGAATGCTCTGGATGCCCGTTGGCTTAACCGCGCAGGAGCCACGCCAAGAAGCGTTGCTCAGCCGCTTACAGGATGACGCGGAACTGCTGCAAACCAGCCTGGAGGAACTGAAGACGCTAATTCAAGATCGGCTGAATCCGCGTCCTCTGGTGCCGACTGCTGAAAAGGCGGAGGATCGGTCAGAGTCCGATCCGCTGCGGGTTTATCTGATTTGCGACCAGCGAGATGAGGAGCGATCGCCCCCTTAGACGATTATCTCTACGACCAGGGCTTTGAGGTGATTCGACCGCTGTTTGACGAGGACGAAACCCAGGTGCGGCAAGACCATCTGGACACGTTGCAGGTGTGCGATGCGGTGATGATTTACTACGGCAGCGGCAATGAGAAGTGGCTGCGAACCAAGCTGGGCGACCTGCGGAAGATTGCGGGGTATGGGCGATCGCGTCCGATGTTGGCGAAGGCGGTTTATGTGACGCAGCCGGAGACGACGCAAAAGCAGCAGTTTCGGACGCGGGAGGCGATCGTGATTAAGAGCTTTGGGGAGTTTGATCCGGGGTTGCTGGAGCCGTTTTTGGCTCAGATTGCTCAGCGGCAGGGAGGATAAATCAATGAGAAACCCTTGTTCTCAGAACAACCCTTGTTCCCAGGCTCCGCCTGGGAATACCCGCCCGGAGGCTCTGCCTCCAAATCTCGTAGGATTGCAGCTTGCTAGCAACAGATGCGGAGAGGATATGCGCTGTGATTCCAGAGGCAGAGCCTCTGGTTTGGCATTCCCAGGCGGAGCCTGGGAACGAGGATTGCTCAATGGCAGGGAGATCTACGCTGATGGTTAGCATCCAGACTCGAACCAATCCGTTTCCCGGTTTGCGACCGTTTGAGCCGGATGAAGACCACCTGTTCTTTGGGCGGGAGGGGCAGACGGATGAACTGTTGCGGCGGCTAAAGCGGACGCGGTTTTTGGCGATTGTCGGCACGTCTGGCAGCGGCAAGTCTTCGCTGGTGCGGGCGGGACTGCTGCCTGCGCTCTATAGCGGCTTTATGACTCGTGCGGGGTCAAGCTGGCGGGTGGCAGTGCTGCGTCCAGGGAATGACCCGATCGCCAATCTAGCAATTGCCCTGAATCAGCCGGAAGTGTTGGGCGGCGAGGATGCGGATCGGCTGCATTCCATCATCACGGACTCAACTTTGCGGCGGGGAGCGCTGGGGCTGGTGGAGGTAGTGCAGCAAGCCCGGATGCCAGCGGATGAGAATCTGCTGATTGTGGTGGATCAGTTTGAGGAACTGTTTCGGTTTAAGCAGTCGGGGCAGGAGGCGGGACGGGAAACGGGAGATGAGGCGGCGGCGTTTGTGAAGCTGCTGCTGGAGGCGACGCAGCATCCAGACGTGCCGATTTACGCGGTGCTGACAATGCGATCGGACTTTTTGGGCGACTGTGCCCAGTTTCGGGATTTGCCAGAGGCGATTAACGATAGCCAATACCTGATTCCTCGGCTGACGCGGGAGCAGCAGCGGCAGGCGATCGTCAGCCCGGTGGCGGTGGGGGAGGCGGAGATTGCGCCGCGTCTAGTCAACCGTCTGCTGAATGACGTGGGCGACAACCCCGACCAGTTGCCGATCTTGCAGCACGCGCTGATGCGAACCTGGGACAACTGGGTGAGCGACCACGCTCCGGGTGAGCCGATTGATTTGCGCCACTATGAGGCGATCGGCGGCATGGAGCGGGCGCTGTCGCAGCACGCCGACGAGATCTATCAGCCGCTCGACTCCCGTGACCAGAGGATTACCGAAAAGCTGTTTAAGTGCCTCACCGAGAAGGCATCGGATGGGCGGGGCATTCGTCGCCCGACACGGCTGGGCGACATCTGTGCGGTGGCGGGTGCGACGACCGCAGAGGTAATCAAGGTAGTGGAGCAGTTTCGCGCACCGGGGCGATCGTTCCTGATGCCGCCTGTGAGCGTGGCACTGCACGACGACACCGTGCTGGATATCTCCCATGAAAGCCTGATGCGTGTCTGGCAGCAGTTAAAGGACTGGGTGGAAGAGGAAGGACAGTCTGCCCAAATCTATCGCCGTCTGGCAGAAACCGCGACGATGCAACAGGCAGGCAGAGCCGGACTGTATCACGACCCGGAACTAACCATTGCGCTTAACTGGCGCGATCAGACCCAGCCCAACGCCGCCTGGGCAAAGCGCTATAACCCCGCCTTTGACCAGGCGATGCATTTCTTAGATGACAGCGTGGCGGCGCGGGATGCGGCGGTGATTGAGAAGGAAACGGCACGGCAAAAGGAACTGAATCGGCTCAGAGGCTTTAGTGCGATCGTGGCTCTGCTGTTTTTGATGGCGCTGGGGACTGCTGCCTTCGCCTTTCAGCAGCAAAAGATTGCTACTCAACAGCGTCAGGAAGCCGATGAACAGCGTCGGGATGCTGAGCAGCAGCGCACTATTGCGGAAGAGCAGCGCACCATTGCGACTGAACAGCGTGACACGGCGAGACGGCAAGAACGGGAAGCTGAAAACGCCAGGGAACTTGCCCTAAGACGAGAGCGAGAAGCACAAGCCGCCCGTAGAACTGAGGCACAACAGCGCCAGCAAGCGGAAGCCGCCCGTCGCGCCGAAGTCCAGCAGCGAACTGCTGCCGTCGCTGCTCAACAACGAGCCGAGCGGGGAGAAGCCGAAGCCCGTAGACAAACCGGGATTGCCACCGAGCAGCGAACCCTTGCTCAGCAGCGGGAACAGGAAGCAATCGAGGCAACGGCAAGGGCTGAAAAACAGCGCCTCAATGCTGAAGTCACAGCTCAAAGCTATGGCGGCTGAAAACCTTCTGGCTTCAAACCTGGGTCTAGAAGCACTGATGGCAGGCGTGAAGGTGGGACAACAAGTCAATGAATCAGGAGACAGCCTAAACGCAGACACACGGACACGGGCTGTTGCAGCACTGCGTCAAGTTGTTTACACCGTCAAAGAGCAGAATCGCTTACAGGGAGATAGCGGGAGTGTCTTGAGCGTCAGTTTCAGCCCCGATGGCGAGACGCTTGCCTCGGCGGGTTCAGACGGCACGGTGCGG
>JAAUTN010000149.1 GCA_012031415.1 Leptolyngbyaceae cyanobacterium SM1_4_3
TTTCTAGTTTTAAGCCTGGTGTTCCTCACCGTCTTCTCACCCTTCGGCGAAGAACTGCTTTACCGTGGCATCGTCACTAACGGGCTACTGCGCTACGGTTCGTTCGTTAGTGTCGTCGGCAGCACCGTGATCTTCGCCCTCATGCATGGGATCAACACCGTCTTCCCCGCAGCCGTGGTGGCTGGTCTCGCCACCGCCGAGATCTTCCGTCGCAGTGGATCGATCTGGCCCGGTCTCGTCATCCACTTCGTTTTCAATCTGCCCTCGTTCCTGATCATGATATTCGTTGGCACTGGCTGAAAGGAACTGCAACATACCTCAACAAGGAATTCATTATGCAATATCTTTCACAGGACTTAATCCTGCTTGCACTCAATCCCCAAACTGGGAAAACTCGCTTCTCTTGGTACTCTGCACTCGACTATGGCTTGGTCGGTTCTTTATTACTAGACTTAGTACTGCAAGGCAAACTTGAGATCGACAACAACAATCGTGTGATCGGTGCGATACGTGCTTCGCACGGGCAAGCCGCCGCAAGCAACACAGGCGATGAATTTTTAGATCGACACCTCAATGAGGTTCTGGCATCGTCTCGTCCTCGAACTGCCAGGTTCTGGGTGACTCGTTGGAGGCGAAAATACAGATGGTTTCAGCCGATTGTGTTGCAGAACTTAGTCGATCTAGGTATTTTAGAACGACAAGAGCAACGCATTCTTGGACTGTTCCCAACGCAGCGATATTTTCTAACCGATGAATCCATTCAACGCGAGATTGTCCAGCAAGTTCGTGCAGCCGTGTTAGAAGGCATTGGATTGGATTCTCGGATGGCAGCATTGATTAGTTTGATGCAAGCCTCTCACCTGACCGATGCGGTATTTAGACCTGAAGAACGTCCTGAAGCGCGGTCGCGAATTAAAGCGATCGCAGAAGGGGAGCTAGTCGGTCAAGCAGTTTCAAAAGCAATTCTCACCATTCAAACAGCCGCGACTTTGGGTGCAGTCAATGTCCGATGAAATCGTTAGGGATTGTATAGAACAAACGGATGGTCTTGTTGCGCTTCCGGGTATATCTCCTTACGTTGCTAGCAAACATGCAGTGATGGGGCTGACACGCTGCCTTTGGCTAGGCGAAGGCACCGGCGGCTCTCAACTACGCCAAACAGGGCAATATGTCTGTACCCAACCTTACTTCGAGTCATTGAGGCATCGCTTCTTTAGTCAAAGCTTACTACAACACATTCATCAGGAGGTTTCCAATGAACCGGAAGATTTTGGTAACTGGCGCAACTGGGAGCAACGGTACAGAGATTGTCAAGCGACTCTCAGCACAGAATGTGCAAGTCCGCGCAATGGTTCGTAACCATGATCGAGCAAAGGAGATTGCACTTCCAAATGTTGAAGTGGTGGAGGGGAACTTTGATCGCCCTGAGATGCTATTGGAGGCGCTGGCTGAAGTAGATCGTGCCTTTCTCTTAACGAACTCTACAGAACACGCAGAAGCGCAACAACTTGCGTTCGTTGATGCGGCACGTCAGAGTAGTGTCCAGCATATCGTCAAACTATCGCAATTTGCAGCCGATGCCCATTCGCCCGTGCGCTTTTTGCGTTACCATGCCGCAGTCGAAGCGGCAATCAAAGCATCAGGAATGATGTACACATTTCTGCGTCCCAACCTCTTTATGCAGGGCTTATTAAGCTTTAGATCGACGATCGCAAGCCAAAATGCCTTTTATGCAGCGATCGGTGATGCCAAGGTCAGCGTGGTAGACGTGCGCGATATTGCAGAAGTTGCAGTAGTTGCTCTAACAGAAACAGGGCATGAGGGAAAGATTTACAACCTCACGGGACCCCAGGCATTGACTCATGCTGAAATGGCAGAACAACTCTCGGCTGCGCTCAATCGCCAGATTGCATTTGTCGATATCCCATCTGAAGCAATGCGCGATCATCTTCTCAACATTGGGGTTCCAGCTTGGCAAGCAGACGGACTGATTGAGGATTACGCGCACTACCAACGCAATGAGGCAGCAATGGTTTCGTCTGGTGTGCAGGACGCAATTGGTAAAGAGCCGCGCACTTTTAAGACATTCGCCTGCGACTACGCAATAAAGTTTGGCTAAACGCAGCCCAATAAGCCTGCTGCACCGAAACGAACCTGAGTTGTCATTGAAGAATAATGAAACGATTTACCTTGTTTACTTTCCTGTATCTGGCGCTGGGAGCCTGTCTGACGGCGAACACTGCGTGAAGCGAAGCTACCGCGCTGGGATACCTAAATCTGCCTTCGAGTCTTCAAACCAGCCTGCTCATCAATGCAGGAGTGTCCTACATCACCTGTATTCTCAGTACCTTCCCATTTTGGCGAGAGACGGCAATCCTCTGGAGTTTAAACTAATGGCAATTCTAAAACAATTCGGGATTTTATTTGTATTGGGCAGTGTAGGAATTGTGATGGTTACGATTACGTCGGCTCCATTAGTTGAGCAACGGTTGGCGAAATTGTCTCCAGAAATGCTGGAAAAAGTGCCTCCACTGTGGACTTTAATGCTTCTGCAAGGACTACAGCTTACAGTTCTACTGGCAATCAGCATTCTGATCGGAATTGGCTGTGCCTATCGTGTTGGATTTCGCTCCCATTTGATTGATTATTGGGTGTTTCACACCGCTAAGTCTCCATCTTTTGCCGTTGAGATGAAATGGAGCTTGGGTGTGGGTGCAGGGGCGACGATCATTGTCCTGTTGCTCGATCAATTGATGCAACCTGTCCTACCTGAAGCGCTACGGGCAGCCAATAATACAGTACCAAGTGGGTTGAATTTGCTCACAGCAATGTTCTATGGCGGCATCACTGAGGAAATTTTGATGCGCTGGGGTTTAATGTCGCTGCTTGTTTGGATCGCGTGGAAAGGGCTAAAACAAGGCGTTACGTTGCCAAGTCAAGCGATTTACCAAGGTGCGATCGTTCTAGCCGCGTTGGTATTTGGACTACTACACCTGCCAGCAACTGCCGCGATCGTTCCCCTTACTCCAGTTGTGATTATCCGAGCAATATTACTCAATGGGATTGCTGGCATTGCTTTTGGTTGGCTCTTTTGGCAATACTCGCTTGAGGCTGCAATCTTATCCCATATCAGCGTTCATGCCTTGTCCTTTGCTCTTAGCCTTTTGCTGGCAAGATTTGCCTAAGCTTTTTGCTGGCAAGCATCACTGCATCCATCACCAAATATCGGAGCTAAAACATGTCACGCAAAACGATCGCCACCAAAGACCAGTCTCCACAACGACCACTTACTCCCAATGCCAAACACCCGCTTCGGCGCTTTCTTCGCAAACCCTTTCAGATCATTCGCACTAATTTTCGCGCCTACCTCACTATCAACGCCATTGTGTATGGCTTGGTCATCACCGGGTTGGTAGCGGCGATGGTCTTCCCCAACCTGAGTGCAACTCAGGCAGCCATCCTGGAAGACAACGGAACGGCGGCTCTTGTCCGATCGCTAATCAATAACCCCTGGCTATTCTCGCTGACTATCCTGGGAGTCAACCTCACGACCGGCGCGCTGTGGATCGTGCTCCCTTCGCTGATCGTTCCCTTTGCTGGCATCGCCATGTTTGCATATAAGACGTTCACTCTCGGTTTAGCGATGGCTCCGACTACCAAGATTATGGCGGTGGCACTGCTCCCGCACTCGCTGACAATACTCATCGAATTCCAAGCTTACGTCCTCCTGATGGTTGGCGCATACATCCTGGGTCGGTCTTGGGTTCGCCCCGCAACCATCGGGACTCGGAACCATCGTCAGGGTTACGTCCGTGGGCTGCAACAGCTCGGTTGCCTGAGTCTGTCCACGCTCCCACTGTTCATCGTCGGTGCGATCTGGGAGGCGTTATCGCTCCGCTACCTGGTTCATCCTCTGACCCAATGGTTGTTGTAGCCAGTAGGGTTAGTACTGCCAACAAAACTGCACTGTGAAGGGTTTTACAGACTGTTCGGAGTTTGATTTTGGGCTGAAGGTCAATTTTGATTAAAACAGGAGAAACAGAATGAGACAAGATAAAGTGGCTTTGATTCAGTGTAAGGATTTTGCGCCTCGAATTACTGAACGGGGACCCTTCGGTGGAGCTTCCGACTATGAATCCTTCTCTGAGGTGGTTAGGACTGCAAATCAGTGGATCGAAAGTAGAACGATACAGGTGATCAATGTTGAAACTGTCGTTTTACCGGATCGGATAGAAGGAACAAGTGATGGTGACTATGGATTGACGGTCAGTAATGGCTTCTATCCAGTCATGATCAGTCAAGGCGTTACAATCAATTGCTTTCAATGTGTGCGTGTCTGGTACAGAGAATAAACTTTACCAGAATCCTTACAAGTTGGCTTCTCTAGCCAAAATCACTCCTTACTATGGAGGAAAAATGAAACGATTTACCTGGTTTACTTTTCTATATCTCGCGCTGGGAGTTTGTCTGACAGCGATCGCGCTGGGATACCCAAACCTGCCTTCGGGTCTTCAAACCAGCCTGTTCGTCAGTGCAGGAGTATCCTACCTTGTTTGTCTCTTCAGTACCTTCACATTTTGGCGGGAGGCGACGATCCGCTTCTATCGCAGACGGGGTTCATCGGTCATTTTACCCTGGTTGGTGATTGGATTCAATATTGTTTGGATGATCTGGGAGGTTCAGAGCCAGAACTGGACGATGGAAGCCATTTTACGAGCGCTTTCATGGCTATTAGTTGTCTTAATAAATACAGAACTTATTGTGATTACGTGGCGAGTGAATTCTGAACCTTAATGTTTCAATCGGACGATGCCGAAACGAACTCGTTCTTCACCATAAGAATCTGGAAGAAATCAAGCATTAGAACTTAGTACACTCCAGATCAACACGAGATTAATGCTGAGGGAAGCAGAGGATTTCAACCTCATGCCTTTCAAAGGTCAATACATTAGAACTTTTCAACACAGAGGGATGAATATGAAGACTTGGATTTCGATGCTGCTAATTTTAGCAAGCGTGAGCTTGTTCGGGTGCGACGAGCGATCTAAAGAGCGATTGAATGCCACGATGAACAGTTGGATTGGTCAGGATATCAATGAGTTTGTTCGCAAATATGGTACACCCACGACGACACTCACGTTACCCAATGGGAACACAATCTATTCTTACAGAACGGTTCGAGAACAGGCGTTTCAGCAACCGGTTTATGTGAATGAGTCTCGTAATCGTCGAGGCGAGAAACGTACAATGATTACTGGGGGCGGCACGATTGTTGATCGTGATTTCTGTGAGATTAATGTCGAGTTCGATCGCTCTAGAGAAATTCAGTCCTGGCGCTATGAGGGTGATTCTCCCCGAAATTGCAAAATTAAAAGCCTGCCGAAAACGCTCCAGAAGCAATTACAAAAAGACGGTATTCTTCCCTAGAAAAATCGTTGCTAGCAGTGCCTATCTAAGTTGTTTAACTACTTAAGTGGTTACGCAAAATTAAATATATATAGCTATTGCGGTAGAGCAGAGGATTTGGAAGGGTTTGAGCTTTTCGGAATGTATAAATATTTTTGCCACATTACTTAGTTGAAATTGAGGCAACAGTAGCACTGAAGTAACCCACGATCGCTATCCATGTTAGAGCGATAGCATTGATAACAAAGGAGAAATCATGAAATCTAGGCAAAGCATAGTGATAGAGCGACTACAAAAAGCACAGAACGCCCGTGACCTGGAAGCACTTTTAGCCTGTTTTGCACCTAACTTTCAGGGTGAGCATCCACGCTATCCTGAGCGGGGTTTTCAGGGAGTGGAAGATGCCCGTAAAAATTGGTCTACTATGTTCCACGACATCCCAGACTTTCACTCAGAGTTGCTGCGATCAGGAGTTGAGGATGACACAGCTTGGGCTGAGTGGTACTGGTTGGTGTCCATCGTGATGGTTCAAAGTTTGGAATGCGCGGAGTGACTATTTTGGCATACAAGCGGATCAGATTGAGTGGGCACGCTTGTATATGGAACCTGTTTAAGCGAGTTCTGTTGGGGTGCAACGCGATTTGGTGAGATCGGGGTTTAATTATCAATTCCTAAATTGTTACCGAAAAACATGGTAGCACTTTGGATTGCACATCAAATTTATCAGCCAGCCACAATACCCAACTCACTCTATAAGCAGGAGAATGGGAAATAAACAATGGATTGTGTCCAAATAAGCTAGTTCAGAAATACTATATCTATCACTGCTGGACACCAACAACACGACTTTGCCATCCCTGATAAATCGCATCCCGTCCATCTTTAGGCTTAACAAACTCGTAAACCCGCTCACGATTATCCCTACTCCCCATCCTGCCGACATAGGTTAACTTTAACCCCAGCTTACTCAGCAGCTTCTGGATAATCGCTATTTCACTCAACCCCTCAGAAATAGAAACCCCCAAGTAGTTTTTGATAATATGCCGATGCTGCACAGCCAAAGCTTTCAACTGCTGTAACTCCACATCAGAACCACGAAACATGACACCTGGCGTGAGAAAGTGAGGAATATTGAGACTTTCCAACAACAAAACCACAGGCAATAACTGCCCTCGGTTAAAGTCAGGCTTCCAAACCGCATCTTCACCCGCCTCAATTTGTGCCTTAGCCCTCGAAGCATCGCGTTGGAGAAGATTTTCCCGTCCCAAGGTCAAAAAATAATGCAGTCGCAACTGAGGATACCAACCGTCCGAGTCCCTCGAAACAAGTTCGGGTGTCACATCAACACCGTAACGTTCGTTTAGTAATGCTTTTCGTTCCTGATACCGTTCAGTTTTAGTTTTGGCTTTTTTGTCTTGAAGTTTCTTAAATTCAGCATCGGAGATTGTCTCTGAGTTTGCGATAAGCGAAGCTTAACGCCAAGGGCGTATCGCCCGACACTCCTCCCCATACAATTCCTGCGAAGCCGCTTTAACCTCCTCAAAAACCTGCTGACTCTCCTCTTCCCCAACACCTTCCGCATCAAAAATTCGATAACCATCCGGTTGGGTCGATGGAGGGTATTATCCCTCGCACCTCCCATTTTAATCTGGACGTGCGCCTTTAGGTGCATCCAGCTTTCGACAAATCTAAGGCTATTTGCCTTTGCGAGTATGGATAAAATTGTGGCAGGAACGATGCACAGCCAGAAGGTTTTTAGGTTTCCAGTTATGATGATTTTCATCAATGTGATGGAGATGAATTCTTTCCCCATCAACAAAACTGAGTCCACAATGTCCACACTTATAGTTTTGTAAGGTTAGTGCTTTGGAAGTAGCGCCGTCGTATAATTGAGATTGGCGTTTACTCCAATAAACAATATCGCCATTGAATGGTGAATAGTCACCCAAAACATTGACAAAATCGTTTTCTGAATACGGTACTGCTGGAAATGCCTTTTTGATTAAATTCTCCGCTCTCTGGTGGCTCATATTTGGTTCAGAGTTGAACACTTTAAAAGTTCGATTGTTTATGAACCACAGGGAAAACTTAGACCCGGACATTTTGCAATATCGATGATAATTGCGCCATCCTCGGACGATGGGAGCTAGTTTTTCAGCTTTAACCTTGGCTCCATAATTCGAGTTATTAACGATAGATTTGACTTTAGCTTTGAAAGCTTTAAAGTTATCCTCTGAGGGAGTAGATTTAAACTTTCCATTTTTCTGGACTCGGAAGTTCCAGCCTAGAAAATCAAAGCCATCTGTCGCGGATACGAATCTAGTTTTGTCAGCTTTGATATTTAGTCCTCTTTGATGCAAGAAATCTTTAATTTGTTCAAGTATCTTGTTTGCATCATCTTTTGGTTTCAGAAAAATTGTCACATCATCCGCATATCTAACGGATTTATGAATATTTTCGATTCCGTCTAATGCAATGTTGGCAAGAAGTGGGCTTATCACTCCTCCTTGTGGTGTTCCAGAGTCGGGAAATTCGGGATTAATCCCAATTTTGAGACAATTCCATAATCCTTTTTTAACACTTTGTGGTGCTATAACTTTGGACATCAAGAAGTTATGATTAATTCGGTCAAAACATTTCTCAATATCGATTTCTAGGATTTGTTTGTCTTTTCCATTGACATGAGAGTTAAGATTTTGAAAAATGAGCTTTTGACAATCATGTGCGGAACGTCCAACTCTAAATCCATAGCTTCTCGGATGAAATAATGCTTCGTGTACTGGCTCAACCGCATATTTGATTAGACACTGCCAACTTCTATCTGCGATTGTTGGTACTTTTAAAATCCTTTTGGTTCCGTCCTTTTTGGGGATTGGGATTTCTCGCAGTTTCTGATGTTTCCAATTGAAAACATTAATTTTAAGTATTCATCGAGTTCCAATCTTTTTGGGGGAGTTAAGGATTTTTTCCCATCGATACCAGCAGTTTTCTTGCCAGTATTTAATTGAGTGACTTGACGAATTGCTAATAGTCTCGCGCTTCGTGACCTTAATATTAGCTTTTGCAGATTCAATACTCGTTTCCGGTTATTGGCTCGAATTGCTTTGTATAATCGACATTGTAGGCGGAAAAGATTTTTGCGGAATTTCTTCCACGTTAGTTTTTCCCATGATTCACTGTAGTTTTCTACGTGCCTAACCATACTCTACTTTTGCTAATTATCTTCTGATTGCCTTGAACCAATTACGGTTCATCCTACCTGATGTGAAGGTTTAAATATCTCGTCTTACCTACTAGGGTTTCGACCTTTCCCTAGACTTCATCATCATTTTTACTCGTTCCAATTTTCAGATTTATTTGATAGTTTAGGACAGACCAGTTCGCCTATACTCTTCTCAAAAGGAATGCAACTAACGAAACAAGATTGTTGCGAGAATCGAGTATTAAGTCGGTATTTGTTGTCAGATTACCGCTTGGGATTAAGACGCTTTTTTAGGTCTTGTTTGTCCATGCTATCTCCCCGTTAACGCAAAGTCTGCCGGGGGAAGCTTCCCCCGGCGAGCTTTGCGCCAGTGCGCCATATCTGCTTCTGGCTCTGATTGCGTCCTATTCCCAGCTTCACTCTATAGAATTCCGAGTCTATTCGGTGTGGGTAGATTGGGAGTCACTGTTTCCTTTCCAGGGTAGGGTTTACACCTACATCCGAAAATTAGTTATGGAATTTTCAAGGTTTTTTAATCCTTGTCGTTCTCACTTTGAGCTATGTACAGATTTAGTCTCTGTATAATTTTTTTACTCAAAAACGAGTCGCACTGCTCCAATCCCTGCAACACAAATTCCCGATAACAACGCATCTGAGCATTAATAACACAAGCCCGTTTCGCCCAGGTTTGTAATGATTCGGGTTGGAAATTCTCATCGATGCTGTAATCCGCATTATCAGCCTGGGACAGCAAGGTAATATTTGCCCGTGCAGCTGCATGTTGACTTGCGAGCAGCACACCCATCGATGTAGAACCATTTCCCACAAAGCCCATACCGCAACCTCTCACCCAGATGTGACGGTCAACAGTCTCCCGCAATCTAGCCAACATCTGCCGCACGGAATTTGCAGACTGTACACCCTGGAATATTCCCCAAACTGCGGAAAAATGACCTTTTATGTCGATAAAGACTCCAGTTTCTAGACTTGGGGAAGCAATCACAAGGTCATATTTCGTAAGAATTTCATTGAGATGGGCAATGCAACCAAAAGCAGGATGGGACGGGTCAGAAACGGATTCGCTATCGATTCGCAAAATCCTCAAATCTGGGAATTTACGCCGAAATCGCTCTTCCAAAGCTTGCGTTCCCCATTTCGACTTCACTTTTTGAGCAGAACAACACAGTAAATGATGTCCTCCTTCGGGAATTGCTCTATCCAACGCAGCGATTAAATCTTTGGGATTACTGCCTTCGTAGTTGTAACAATTTCCAGATTGGGGTTGGTAATTGTTAAGAATTGCAAATGGCTTAACTTTTATCTCCCCAGCTAAGGAAAGTACGTAATCCACATCACAATCAGATACATCCGCACTTGCCAAATAAATTTTCCCTTGAGGACTACTCAACACATTCTGAATCAGTAATTTGAGGTTTTTGAGTACAGAAACCCGACGTTTTGCTACCTCGGTTCCAGAGTTGAGTAGATGCCAGAATACTTGGTCACATTCATCGATGATTACGGTATCGTTGTACCAGTCATTCGGATTGAACCTTGCTTGGCTTTGTTGGTGGAGAGAGTCAATGCAGACTCCATAACCTAATAAGTCTCCTGTTCCAGAATCTCTGACTTCGGTTACATAGTTGACTCCAAAGCGGTTACACAATGCTTCACCTAATTGAATCCTATGAGTAATAATTAACACTCTGCGGTTTTGCTCGTGTGCCTTCGCAACCTCACTAGTCAACCACTCTGTTTTACCAGTTCCTTTTGCCGATTTCAGAACGATGAGCTTTTCTGTGTCTGGGATTTGGATTTGTCCGAGAAATTTTTGGTCGAGTGCGTAGGCGTAGCCCGTCGAAGACATCGCAGGCTGATAGGTCAACAGGGTAAACAACTTAACCTGCCAAATGTCAAGGGTTTCGGCTTTGTGGTAAAGCAGGTTAAATGCGTCTTCTCCCTGGACAACTACAAAATCATCAACACCCTTCTCTGGTCCCGGTAGTTCGATAACCCGAACCTTACATTTCTCGATCGCAAGCAATTTCCCCATTCTTTTTATCGCAGTTCTGATATGCTGCACTGTTTCTGGTTTCTTGTCGCAATCAAAACAAATATCAACTCGTCTATCTTCAGTCGCAAAATGCTTCAAATCTGGGACAAGATTGGGTTTCCCGATGATATTGCCGAATTCGTCTTTGGGAGTACGGTAGCCAGAATTAACTCCAGGGATTGCGATAGCCGCATAGCCAATAGTCAGCAAACAAGCCGCTTTCTTTACTCCCTCAACAATCACCACTGGTACATTTCTTCGCCAAACCCAATGCCAAAAACCTTGTGGATTTTCTAAATCTTCGTATGGAATATCAATTCCGGAGTATCTTGAAACAAGCCTCCAAGTTTTTAGTGGCACTTGTAAAAAGAATGCCCGTGTTGGCTCTTTGTAGGGATGCTCATACTTAATATACTTGTGTATTTTATTACGGTCACGTCTCGGTCTATAAGGTTTAAAGCATCCCCACATCATGGGATTGTAGTCATTGAGTGGGTCAATTCCGTTGCACCACCAACCTCCATGTTCAATATGACGATATTTTGTTAAATCGCCGTCTCTGAGCCTTCCATCGTTACGGCGTGATATTTTGGGGCTGTAAATTAAATACTCGTATGGCGTTCTGCCTTCCAGGGACTTGACATTGAGATGTGTGATTTCTATGTCAACTCCGCTTTCGTGCCATTCTCGTAGATGTTGGAATTCGATTTGCGTGTATGAGGTATCGATACTCCATATAAGTTGTTTTGCGGAGCTTGCATGACGTAAGTCGTTCGCATTCATATCCCCTCCATTTTTTGAGCAGATTAATGTGGTGTTGATGCACGAAAATTGAGCGGCAGGAGATACGCTGCCGTTTAAAGTTGTTTATGGTGGTTAATTCAAATGAAACAAAGCTACGATGACGGAAAAGAAACTTATCCCATCACTGAAAGCGATGCGAAATCACAATTCGTATGATGTATCGTCTTATTGCAGATATAACTTTCAAATCTCCTGCGAATTTTAACGCAGGGAAAAGTCAGCATATTAGTTCATGCCGATTTTCTATACTTTTGCTGTAGTTGCCTCGTTACATAATCATCTCTTTGAGGAGCTACGTAATGATTTTTGATAAATTAATTGATTCAGATGCAATATTCCTCCACGATTAGTTTTTATGCAGACCTTCTTTCAAATGCCAAAATTTTTACAGCCATTTTAGTTGTCCGCTCGGAAGTCGATTGAGCATGATTTACAGAAGCATTTTGCTCCGCAGTTGGAGAATTACCGTTTGTGGGTTGTCCTGAATTTTCCCCATCATCGTCAGGCACGCGAACCAGTAGATCGCCAACCTCGCACTGTAAAATTTGACATAACTTATCAAGGGTGTCCAAAGGGATTGATTTGGCTTTGCCATATTCAATTTTTTGGACATTAGCCAATGACATTTCTAGCCTCCTTGCTAGCTCATTTTGCGAAATACCTCTTACGTTTCTAATTTCTTTAAGTTTTACTTCCACAGCCATAATTTGAATTCATAATATATAGATTAACCTACTCTGAGTAGTCTATCTATTAATAGTTTTTATTGTAAGTCGTCCAATAGATAACTATCTGTCATATATCTATCTATTGAAATGCCTACTAGCAGTAGGTATTATGTAAATAACAAAAGGCGATCGCCTACAGCCTGAGAAACTTGTGCGATCGCCTTCTGGAACTTTTCCTTAACAGGAGTCTATATTATGACGTATGTGACGGTCACGCGGCAAGCACTTGAAAGCCATCGCTTAAAATCGCTCCAAAGCCTTAGTGAAATTAAAGCTGTAGAAATCTCTTTTGAGGAACACGAGATTTTCGTTGGTGAGAGAGCGATAGCGAAACGCTGCTGCCTACGGCTGATCGCAAAAATTATCTACGACGATAGCGATTTCATTACCCAACCTTGGATGGTAATTATCAATGGTTTAGAAATTCACCGAGCAAGCACCTAGGCAATTTGCTACAACTATATTACCTGGCATTTCAAACAAAGAACGCTTCCTCAACAACAAGAAGAAATTGCCACAGTTGATTACGATATCCCTGTTCCCCGTAGGGTTTCCCAGAAGGTAAGGAGTGGCTACTACCATCGCATTGCTTTACCAGTATTTGTTTCCAAGCAAAGCCAAAAATCGAGACAAATTGCTTTCGCTGCAAATTTCATTCTACGCATTTATTTCAAATACTTAGAAGCTCTCAAAAAAGCTCTCAATTACTTAATTTTACTGTTTAAAAGGCAGGCAAAATCTAGTAAAGTCAAATATTACAAGACTTGAAAGTAATAAAAATATAGCAATTTTTGCAAGTTCTTTATATGAGCGATACCATCCAAGATGGTTGCCAAAGGCATCGCTGTAGAAAATTGCTATGTCTCTAAATTTAGAAGTAGGTTGATAGTAAGTAAAAGTTGAGGACATAAAACTTATTTGCTATCAACTAATTACTAATAAAACGTGGAGTAAAATCATGAATTCTGAAATTAAGTTAGGACTGTGTAATCCGCCAGAACCAATATTTTTGTATGTCAAAAATGGGGAATTGAGTGGCGAACTCTTTCTTTGGTATCAGTACGATATCAACAATAATCAAACAATTCCCGTACAACAAAGAGGATTAACAGGATATTTACAAAATCTACGATTGATAAGCAAAGAGTTCAAAGGTAAGGACAATATGAAACTAGATATTGTTGTTGCTGCCGAAGAAATTTATATTATCAGAACTGGTATAGAGACAAACTTTGCGAAAAGTTTTCTCTTAGCAGCATCCCAAGTTTATAACTTTTCCCAACCTCTAATTATCACTGCAACTCCAGGAGAAGAAAATGTCGTCTTTTGCCGACTTTATGATGCAATAACTAAAACCAGAATTCGTAGCGAGTGGGATAAAAATGCAGATTGGGCGGGAATAATTAGCAATATTCAATCTCGTTTAACTGAGTTATCGTCAGATAATTTTACCACAACACAAAACTCAACTATATCTAACTATAAACAAGATGCAATCTCCCGATAAGCAACACAAAGAAACTGTTAAAATACCTCGTTGGTTGGCGAGATTTATTTTGTGTGAAAGACAAAAATATCATCACCAACGAGTATTTTTTGAACTTTTGAAACCCATGACCCCAGAAGAATGGTGTATGTTTTGGATACCCATTATCCACCCAGATGTAGAACTTCCAAGTCCAGGAAAACGAAATCATTCTGGTTACATGAAAGCTTGTACAATAACACTTTCATTTTTAACTGGTTATAACGAGAGAACTATTGAAGGGTGGTTTTATGGTAAACCTTATCATTATTCGGTGGGGATATTATTACGTTGTTTCCATTTGATTTTCAAATTACAGGGATATTTGAAAATAATTAACGATTAAATCCCAATTTATTAGTTAATTCTCACAAGATGAAAAATCTTTCGATTCACGCGATCGCTCTAAATATCAAGTTAAGTATATTTTGATTTTTACTTATTAATTAAGATGTCAGAATCACCAGTCATCTATAATGTAAGGATAAAGTACCCACCTGTGTCAGCTATGCTGTCAGATAAACTCAAAACTATTACGCTACCAAGCACCGAAGAATTAGCCTGTTCGGACGATATTCCAGTGGATAACGAGGACCAAAATTTTCTACCCAACATTTTACTATTCCTGCTAACTTCGATTTGGGCTGACCGCACAGATTGGTACTTTGGTGTAGACATGGCAATCTATCACACCACAGGGGTTAATCCAAGAGTACCTGTGGTTCCAGATGGGTTTTTGAGTTTGGGAGTGGAACGCAAAAAAGGTGGAAAATCTCGGAGAAGTTATGCTGTTTGGGAAGAAAACGAGGTAGTACCGATATTAGCCTTAGAAATGGTATCCCACACTCCAGGGGACGAATACGACGAAAAATTAGAAATATATCGCAAACTTGGCGTACTTTACTACATTATTTATAATCCAGAATTTTGGTTGCGCGATAGACATCAGCCGTTTGAAATTTATAAGCTGGTGGATGAGAATTATAGATTACAAATTGGCGAACCATTATGGATGCCAGAAATAGGTTTAGGAATTGGAAGACATCAAGGTGTTATTGGTGGAATTCAACAGGAATTTTTATCTTGGTATAACGAACAATGCGATCGCTATTTAATGGCTGAAGAAATTGCCCAACAAGAAAGTCAGAGGGCACAGAACGAACAAGAACGATCTGAACAATTAGCGCAATATTTACGTTCTATCGGAGTTGACCCTGATAATTTACCTCATAATTAGCAATTCATAAATAAAGAAGAATTCAGAAGTCAGAATACAGGAGTCAGAATAAAAAATTAGAAGAGGATTCTGACCCCTCCCAATTAAACACCTCCCAAAAGGAGAGGGTTCTAGAACCTTCTAGATCGTCACTCATATAGGAGGGCATTGTAATACTCATTCCTTCTGATGACTGACTCCTGAGTTCTTTTTAATAAAAGCAAGAAGAGCATCAAAGTTTTTAGCTTTGGTGCTTTTATTTTGCTTGGCAATCAGATACCAATTACCGAAAATTTACGAGAATATTTGCATTAAATATGACAATTGATTGTTTAATAAAAGTGTTGTGAATCCAGCACAGATTGTAACTAACTAGAACAGTCTGTTTATTTCAACAGAAGGTCATATTTAAAAGAACTTGTAGTTTCATTCATGAGATATAGGAATCCTATTTGAATTTTGAACAAGCTCCGTACATCTGAAGAGTGGTAAAGTCAAAAGTAGTGTGTCGAATAAAACCACTCAAACATCCACTTCAAATGGGAGAAGGAAGGTATCAAAGCACAAAAAACGTCGAACCCATGTTTTAGCTTGTAACCAAATATCTTCTATGGGATTTTGTTCTGGACAATTAGGCGCAAAGCGAACGCAGTGTATTTTCCATTCATCGGATGTTAAGGTCTGATTAACCTC
>JAAUTN010000645.1 GCA_012031415.1 Leptolyngbyaceae cyanobacterium SM1_4_3
CCTCTTGTGATCTTGAACCTGTAAGGCAGCGGCGGAATAATTGCTGAAAGCAATCTTGATCTGTTGTTCCTGATGCAGCAAGTCTGATCAAAGAACCAGAAATACCACCTGTTGGAAGAGCGTCCTGTTCAACACAGTGTTTGTGTTTAGGAAGCTCGGTCCTCTGAATCCAAAAGGCAGAACTGTTGCAGGAACCATCTGTCTTTCAACTTGTGGGTCCATTACAACACGAACATAGTTTGATCTGTTTGGATTTGTTCCTTCTTTGATCAAACGACGATCTTCTGGGTCAACCACATCGTGGTTGTAAAATACCTTTGTATCGCCAATTACCTTAGCAATATAGCTGTCACTTGTCGGGTCAAGATTTACATTCGGAAACTGCTCAAGAACTCTTGGTTCAAGATCTGTATCCTCGAAATCTCTCACCAAAACTGTGAAAGTGCCGTATAGATAACGTGGGTCAGCACTTGCTCTCAAGTTTGCAAGAGAGATTTTTGTACTTGCGGTTTGCATACTGTCCGTCATCAATTGCTTCAAAGTAAAACAATGGATGTTCTGTTTGACCGAAAGGTTGAGAAATAAACCAAGTTGTTCTTGGAGTGGTATACCTTGTGTCAAACCTTCCGAATGCATCTCTGAACCTAAGTGTTGTGTCACCAGAGGTCGTAGAAGTGTTTGCAGAACCAGAAACAACTCCTACCATATCTCCTGTTGTTGGAATTGTTGCCAACTCATCATCAACAGCAAAATCAGCATATAGAAGGTGTTTCTCTGTCTCAAACTTGTCGGGGTCTGTGTTAAGAACTTTAGCAATATAGTCATCGCTTGATGGGTTAAGGCTTGCTGTTAGGATTCTTACTCCAGCAACACCATCTGTTGTTGTCCAAGCACTGCCAGCCGAACTAGAGATGGCCAGCTTGAACTTCTTGTATGTTTGACTTGTAATACCAGCATCCAAAGCAGCAAAGTCATCAAGTGTTCCTGCAAAGGTTTCTGATGCACTCAAAACCATTACTCTTGTGTCAGAAGCTGCAAAAAGCACACCTCTTACCAAGTAAACTTCACTGGAGCTGCCAGTCGTGAAAAACGAAGCATTGTCAGTGAAGATTGGAAGACCAAACACTTCAGAGCCAGTTACTGTATGCTTCGCAACAATAAACTGTGTAGCTCCTTGAAATCTAAGGTCTGTACCGCTTACAGCAGAACCGCTGAGCTTGAACCCCAGCATTCTTTACAAATACCTTTTTGTTTCGTGTGTTGTCGATATCTGTTTGATTGGTGTTTGAACCAGCCCCCAGAACACGAACAAACGTACATGAAAACTTGCTGTCAAGGAACTTCTGAACACCATACGAAGCAGGGTACTTCGTGTCGGTGTTACCAAACTTCACTTGAAAGTCATCAAAACTTCCAACCGTAACAGGTACAAAAGCTCTTCCTTTCTGAGCCGCCCCAATAACACCCGCAGGGATGCCAGAGGGCTGGACACTTCTCGTTGTAAGATCGATTTCCCTGTCGTAAAACCCAGGACTTTTGAAAATTTGCTCTGGCATGTTGGTCCTCAATTATGCAACAAAATAAGTAAAAAATTGTTGTCCAGAATAACTAGGACCACTAAATGTGTAATTCTGAATAGGGCTGTACTTGGAGAATAATGATCAAATTGGCTTATATCCTAGAGTTTCAGCTAATTCTTCGAGGTTTCTTACGTTATTACTGTAATAAACAGTCTCTCCAGACTTCTGATTGGTATCAAGGACTTTGACTCTTCGGGTTTTAACTTCACCTGTCACAGAATCCACAACTTGTTCTTCCACAGATAGTTTTTGGGTAATAGTTTTGGCTTGAGCTGTGTTTGAAGCTTCTCCAAGCTCAGACAGCAAGTAAGAGTCTTTAGGCTCAAGAGGTATTCTTTTCTCTTCTTGCTCTGAAAGAACCAAACCAGGGGCTGTAGAGAGCCCGAAGGATATTTCTGTGGCAGAGATACTCCTCCTTACTGGAACGGGCACTCCTGGGCCGTTAAACGCCAACAAGAATGCCTTTACGCGCAACCGGAAGGAGTAGCGAACGAGTCTTTTCTCTTCTGTAAACTCTTCATAGTTCTCTTCAGAGGAGGCTTCTTCATCAACATGGGCTATAAACCAATAACCAGACTCTGTGTTTAGTCTAAACATCTTTCCTTGAGGGAGCTGTGAACTAAGGAAAGTTTGCATCATGTCATTGATTTGATGGTGTTGAACCGTCCAAAAAATAACTTGATAGCTTGCTGTGTAGAACTGCGGTTGAGGAATAGTAAATATTTCCCAGACATTGTTACCAAGCCTTGGATCAAACAGATAACTTCCTTCTCTTGTTGCGGGATCTATAATTGAGTTGTTAGATCCTTGAGTTCTTAAAGACGAAACCCCACCAGGGTTAAGGTTTTCTAACATGAGCTTGTTCAGCAGGTTTTGGTAGTTGCTATCCAGCTCTTTCTGAAGTCTTCTCTTGATTGTAAGAACACCAGTTGTTTGGTTAATACCCATAGAACCCATGTCTTCACTACTTTGGGTAATACCAGTTCTGCGAATAGCGATTGCTGGCAAAAGAAGTTGCTTGCTTTTTTTTGTCTCTGAGTGGCTTCAACTTCTTCGTGAGAGCAAACCTCTCACCAATAGCATAAATGACATAAGGCTTTCTTTTAACAACAGTGACTTGATCATTTTCATGTATTTCTGATTCATATTGAGAAAACCCTATTTTCTTGTCAAACAAGTCGAACACTGCTATGTCAACGTCTTCAATTGTGCATGAAGGGATAGTATAGTCTTCAGACGTTGCTCCTTCATATCCCGTAGGAAGAAAGTCAACTCCTGTATCCTTGACAGGATCTCTAAACACATCGAAGCGAGTGTTGTTGTTTTTTGTTTTATCTTCTGCCATTGGAGTTATTCTTCATCATTGTAAAACGTTGTAGCTCTTCTTGTGGAATCCACGTCCACTTTCCTTGGACCTTCACCAAGAGCAGGCTCTGGCATGTCTTGACCAAGACGTTCTCTCATGTCCCTTATGTCACCAGTTGGACCATCTCTGTTTTCTTGTAGGCCCCTTTGTTGTTGAAAAGGTTCTCCGGGCAATTCTTCTGAAGTCGGTTTATAGAATTTGTGAGGAACAAACTCCCCAGGTCTTGCCAACAGACCAATAACTTTAACACCCACTTCATGCT
>JAAUTN010000646.1 GCA_012031415.1 Leptolyngbyaceae cyanobacterium SM1_4_3
CCCCGTCTGCTTTTATGGTTTGCCGAAACTTTTCTCTAGCTCTAAAAATTCTAATCTTAACCTGATCCATCGATATTTTCAAAACTTTCGAGATCTCCAGATACGACAAACATTCTATTTCTTTCAATATCAAAATGACTCGATAATCATCGTCTAATTTTGCGATAGCTTATCAAAATAATGACTGAGAATGTTGGCCGAATTGTAGACAATAGTCAAAGGTGTTCTCAGCTCATGGTTGAGGCGTGTTAAAATCCGTTGTTTGCTTTGTGCGAATTCCTGTTCATGCTGTAAAGTAGTCTGTAAACGCTCCTTTTCCCGTCGTTCCGCTTCTGCCTGTTTGTAGGCAGTAAGCTCTCGTTCGGCGGCCTCAGAACGCATTTGTAGGGTTTTGCGTTCATGCAAGGCTTGCAGGGTTTGTACCCGTGCTTGGACTTGTTCGCTATTGGTCTTGAGGGTGAGCTGGTGTAGTTCACGCATCATGCGAAGCGCATTTTGATAGTCGCCCGATTCTTCATAAAGCTCGCTTAATTCCTGCAAAGAAAAACGGGTGCCGTACCAATCATTCCTTGCTTTGCCTAGGTTCACTGCCTGTTCCATATAGCCGATGGCACTCACCAAGTCTCCCTGAGATCGTTGGAAGTACCCCCAAGTTCGTAAGAAATTGACACTTGTTTCGACGTTATGATTTTGTATGAGTGACTCAACAAGGAGAAGTTGTTCCCGTGCGAAGTCATAATTTTTGAGCTTCACGGCTATTCCAGCAATCACAGCTAACACCGCAGCCTGTTTATCATGGGAATTTTCGTGCCGCGCAATAGCATAAGCCTCTTGAAAATACGTTAGGGCAGTTTCAAGTGCTTCTTGAATACTATATGCCGATCCCAGATTGTACAGTGCAATAAACTGGGAATCTGTTTTTTTTCGTAACTTGGCAATTTCTAAGACTTCGTTAAACGCAGCAATCGCTTGTGCAAAATTGCCCATATTCAGGTGAGTCACGCCGAATGCACTTAGTGTGCGTTCCAGTAAAGAATGATTTTGATAGGTTTTGGCAACCTCATGCGTGTTATTAAGAATTTCAAGTGCTTCGACTGTCATACCCATATTAACATACACAGACCCTAGAATGACCATCCCCAAAGGATTCTTCAACCACAAGTTGGTGCCTTTGGGCAATTTCAATCGCCTGTTTTGCATATAAGACGGCTTTTGTAAAATCGTTTAAGCGGGCTTGGGTTTGGGCAATATAGTAGTAACTCAGGCTTTGACCTCGCTCATAACCAATAGCCTGCGACAGTGTAAGTGTCTGCTCAGCCTTTGCAATTTGGGCTTGAAGGTCGTTTTTCTCCGATTGCTCAAGTTCGTCAAGCAGTTGGTCTATCTCATGCTTAGTAGAATGCTCCAGATTCATCGAGGCTCCCGCTTTTCAATGTAACTATATTCTATGATATAAGTAAGTACGACTAACCTATTCTAGTAGCTAGTTTTTAGAACATAAATCATAAAGACCTAGTCAGATGGCTAGGGTAAAATTAGCTATCAATTTGATTCATAATCAATTTTTGAGCTAATATAGAATATAAGTAGATGATTTTGTTCTGAAGATAAGGGGGGAGCTTTGTCTTTCAGTGGGAGTATCTTAATCGTTGATGACACACCTACAAACTTAGATGTTTTGTTATTTGGCTTACAGAAGGTGGGATTACCGTGTTCGGGCTGTTTCTGATAGCTCGGACGTTTACGTATACTCGCGGTAGATCCCCCTGATCTGATTTACTCGATATTATGATGCCAAAATCAATGGCTATGAATTGTGTAAACAGATTAAGTCTAAGGAAGCCTTTCAAGAAATTCCCATTATTTTTATGAGTTTCCTCTCTGACACGCTTGATAAGGTGCGAGGATTTGAAGTTGGCGCAGTAGACTATGTTACAAAGCCCTTAGATTTTGAAGAAGTTCTGGCAAGGGTGAATACTCATATCACCATACACCAGCAGCGGATACGAATCTGCCAACTTTTGGAAGAAAAAGCCCGGTCTGAACTTACAGAGCGTCGCCATCGGTTGATGATTCAGGCGGTGCTGGATACCGTGGTTGCGATGAACAGCACACTCGATCTCCCGTGTGTGTTGCGAGAGATTCTCGCCAGTGTCGGGCAGGTTGTGGAACATGACAGCGCGCTTGTTATTCTGTTCGCAAAAGGGGAATTTGACACCATTACCCAGTCAAATCATAACGCGGAAACCTTACAAGTCCATCGGTTTTTTGCCATTGAACCCGCATTAATTCAGAAAATTCAGGCGATACAAGCGCCTTATGTGATTGCTGATACGAACCAATATGCCTGGTATGGCAATGATTTTACGAGTGATTATCATTCATTCCTAGCGATTCCAATTCTTTCCGAGAATGAACTCCTAGGAATCCTGAGCGTGCTGAAGCGTGAGCCACATTATTATAAGCCTGAAATGGTCGATTGGTTACAAATCTTTGCGGTTCACGCTTCATTGGCGATCCAAAATGCTCACCTATATAAAGAGGCACAGGAACTGGCGGTTATGAAAGATCGCCAGCGCCTTGCAAGGGAGCTCCATGACTCAGTCTCCCAAACACTATATGCTGTCAATAGCATTGCCGAAGCCCTTCCCCATGTGATGATCAAAAAACCGCACAAGATTGCCGACTACCTGAGTGACCTGTCGTTACTCGCCAGAAATGCGACAGCCGAAATGCGCTCGTTACTGATTGAACTCCGGGCAGATACCATCATCGATACACCAATTGCAATTCTCGTTCGGAATCTAGGAGATTCCTTTACTGCGCGAAGTGGTATCCCTGTAACATATCATATGGAGGAAAACATTTCTTTGTCTCCTTCAGCGAAAATTGTTTTTTATCGTGTTACTCAAGAATCCCTCAGCAATATTTACAAACATGCCCATGCTCGGCATATTGCAATCCATTTAAGGCCGCTTGGTAATCAGGTTGAATTACAAATTCAAGATGATGGGCAAGGTTTTGACATCAGTGCTATTCCTGTATCTCATTTTGGCCTGAAAATTATGAGGGAACGTGTTAACGAAATAGGCGGCATGATTCAAATTGAGTCAAAGCCCCATCAAGGCACAAAATATTATATTGAAAGTAGAGTTAAATCATGACCATTCGCGTGTTGTTAATTGATGATCATTTCAGTGTACATCA
>JAAUTN010000647.1 GCA_012031415.1 Leptolyngbyaceae cyanobacterium SM1_4_3
GGGCACTACCGACGATCGCCCACGTTTTTCCTACCATCAAATATTTAGTCATTGGTCGGGGTGACGACCAACCCCGGCTTGCCAGCTCGCTGCTGATTTGGGAGTTGCCGATCGCGTAGTGTTTGCTGGCTTTATCGCCACCGAGGAGTTGGTAGAGCACTATCGCCTTGCAAATGTCTATGTGATGCCCTCTCAGGAGGGGTTTGGTATTGTTTATTTAGAAGCAATGGCGTGTGGTGTCCCAGTCATATCCGGCGACGCTGATGGCTCAGCCGAGCCACTCAAGGATGGCAAGACAGGATGGCAAGTCCCCCATCGTGACCCGATCGCGGTTGCTAACGCCTGCATTGACAGTCTCAGTGCTCAGTCAAACACCAATAACTTAGAGCACCGCTGTGATGGTCAATGGCTACGACAACACGTTATGACTTCCTTTAGCAAACAGGCGTTGACCCATCAACTAGCTGATCTACTAGACAGGGAAACCCGAACCAGATAGGGGAAATTACAGCCTGAATGCTTCACCAAAGGCGCGTTATCCTTGAATGAAGACTGACCTAGGACGGTGACCGTGAGTACTACCATGCACCAACTCGATGCTGTCAGCCCCGTAGTGCCCTAATCGGAGGAGATTACAGTGAATCGAAATGACTACAGAAGTGTAAAGTTCAATCTTTCGGGAATTGGGTTCTGGATCACTCTGCTGGTAATTGCTTGGTTGCTAGGGGCGATCGGACTAGGTTGGTTAGTCAAATCATTTCTTGTGCTGTTGGGCTTGATCATCCTCACTCCCGTGATTGGATTGTAGCATTCCAATGGTGGTTAAGGCGAAATCTAGTCGAGGATCAATGCCCCGTATGCAGTTATCAATCGACTGGTGTTAAAGGGATGCAATTCCGCTGTCCCAGTTGTGGTGAACCCCTCAAAATCGAAAACACAAAATTTATTCGACTGACTCCGCCTGGCACAGTAGATGTAGAGGCGATCGAAGTTCCAACCCAACAAATCAAGGATTAACTATTCAAATCCCTGTAGGGGCATTGCACTGCAATGCCCCTACAGAATCATTACGAATTAATTTTCCTGCACGATCGACAGTGTAAATGGACTCCCTGTTGTAGCTCGATCGCCAACAAACACAGAGTAGGTGCCCCGTTGCCATACCCCAGGGATTGTGACTCCCTCGCCTGCCCCCGTGCTTGGCACACAGATGGGACTGCCAGCACCTGTCACCAGCAGGGCTAGTTGCCCACTCCCTTCAGCCCGAAAGCTCAATGAGGCAGAGGGTTCTGTTACCTGAATCACTTGAGCGGGTGTAGCCGAAAACATAAACCCACGACAGGCATCGTTCGTTTGGGTGCCACCGGAGTTGCCAGTGACTTGCACCGTGGAACGTAAAGGAGTTTGGACCGTTTGGCTCAGGGCAATCGGAGCCATCAACACGACTAACCCACTTGAAAATGCAGCAATAGTCTTACTCAAAAACCGTTTCATACAAATCCTCCCCACATCTACTTACTAATCAATCAAAATAGATGCTTTATCTGTATATTAGGTTCTTTCCCTTACTATCACATTAAAGACTATGCCAGTTGCCTTAGCGTCAAGAAAGCAACAAGAAATCAAGGCAACAGGTTAAGAAAGCAAGATCAGTGTCTTGAGTTAGCTGGCGACGCTATCCCTTGCACTCTCAACGGAAGCTACTTTGCAATTAGTGTCTGTGACTGAAGCAACCCTGTCATTTGCTCCAATCCTCGCTGGATGCGCCGACTGACGGTCATCGGACTCACCCCAATGCGCTGAGCAACTTCTTTACGAGAGAGATTTTGAAAAAGACACACTCAATGGCTAGCCGTGTTTGATCTTCTAACTGAGCTAACGCTTGCAACAGTTGTTGACGCTCCTCCGTCTGGGACTCTAACAACTGAGAACTAGTATCTGGGAGGGTTTCGCCCAACGTTAGCGGTACGTCAATTTGATGACTGATGGTTGCATCGAGGCTCAACGGCGATCGATTTTTGACTGAAAGCCTGATCTGTTGCCACTCAGTTGTAGACACATGCAATTTTTCTGCAATTTCCTGATCGGAAGGTTGTCGCCCCAACGTTTTACTTAGTTCCAATCGAGCGCGTTGCCCTTCCCTCTGCAATTCTTTCCAACGGCGGGGTATTTTACAGTAGCGCTACGATCGCGCAAGAAATGTAGCATTTCTCCACGAATGTAGGGCACGGCAAAGGAGCTGAAGGCATATCCTTGGCTGGGGTTAAAGCGCTCGATCGCTCGAATTAATCCCAGATAACCGATTTGTTCCAAGTCATCGTAGGGCTCAACACACTGATGGCTGAGTCGGTGGGCGATCTTGCGAACTAGCCCAACATTCAGTCGAACGAGTTGATTGCGGAGGGCGATCGTAGGATTTTGCTGATAAACAACCAGTAGCTCCATTGTGTGGCAGCGCAGCAGCGATTGAGAACCCGTCATTTGGTAACCCCTACATCCAATGTAGACCCCATTCTCCACAGACGTTAGGGCTTAAACCATCGTTATTTCACGGGGGACAGCAACTTGTATAGCGGGGTGCATCCTTAAAAACACGCAGTGCTCCCAACTCCCCCAAGAGCGATCAGGATTCCTTGTCTACTTCCACTGCCCGCCGATGGTGAATCGCTATCTGCTTGGCACTAAAATTAGGCATATCGAACCCCACAGTATGCCCCTAAACCCCAATCCTCCTTATGCATGTTGAATTTCGTGAATGCGATTTGTTTGATCTATGGATTTGGTTGGAATTTGTCACCATTCCCTCCCCCATCGAGCAGCAGTATGTTGAAGAAGTCCTCAACTCCTGGTTCCTGTTAGGCAAACTCGGCGGGTTTAATGCCGAGAATCTTCAAGTGCAAGAAACGGGTTTGGACATCAGCTATACCCAATACGATGAGGAGCTAGCCGACAGCAGTTTGATGGCGCTGATGCACAATATGAGCGAGGTGGAGTATGAGGGAAACTGGGCACTGGTGCTGTTCGATCTAGGAACCAGTGATGCGATCGCCCTGGATGTGAGAACCTGGGCAGGGTTTCGGTTTATCTATCAAGTTGTTTGAGCAAGTTTAAGCACACAAGTTTGAGTGCACAAGTCTAAGCACATTATTTGAGGAAGGCTGCAATCGGGGATCTGTCCGCCGAGGAATGTTGACCA
>JAAUTN010000648.1 GCA_012031415.1 Leptolyngbyaceae cyanobacterium SM1_4_3
ATGATTTGGGCAACTGCGCCCTCAACGGGTTCGTCAGCGCCCAAAAGGACTGATTGCGGCACTAGCTCTTGAGTTTGCGGATCTGGAATGTAGACGACAGCAGGCTCATATTCTCTGGTGATTGAACTGTCGATATCTGAGGTGTCTGATGGCGTTTCGGTCTCAGTCACCTGGGCAGTTTCAACGGGGTTGGCGATCGCTGTCAATGGCAAACCCAAAGCAAGGGCGATCGCCACAAACAGCGCTATCAGAATTCGGGCTAGAAATCTCTGTTTTGACTCAGATTCTTGCTGCTCTTGGGAAATAGATGCAGCGATCGCAATCGCGGTTGGTTTTCTAAAATCTTGTTTCATATAACACCCTCCTGAATGCTTACCCATTCAACGACTAAGCAGCTTAATTAAATGTTACTCAGACTTTAGCCGGAATGCGAACCTGAGGTCATCTGAGCAGGGAGTGATACTTTGTAATATAAAACAAAACTTTGTCCGGTAATTTCCTATTTTCAAGGTTTGCATAAAACCTGTTTTTGTTTTTTTTGACGTTGTTGGACATCAACTGTTCTTTAAATTTGCGGCTCAAAATTCAACCTTAAGGGTCTTGCCGACCCCGAATAAGTTGACTAGCCTTATGATGGACTATTTCCCAGGTAAGACTTCGGAGCCGTAGCAGCATGACTCCCGTTCAAAACGATGAGCCACTCGACCAGCCTGTTAATCAAAAGTTCTTGCCTGCTGTATCAGTTATTATTCCTATTTACAACGGTGAGGCAGATCTGCCTGATTTGCTCAACTGCCTTTGGGCACAGACTTATCCGGTTAGTCAAGTCGAATATTTGCTAGTTGATAATGGCAGTGGCGATCGCACCCCCGATTTGCTCCAGGCTGCTGTAAGGACGAGTGGCGATCGCGGCATTACCCTAAAGCATCTCAGCGAAACTCAAATTCAAAGCTCCTACGCCGCTCGCAACACTGGCATTAGAGCCGCTAAAAGTGAAATTCTGGTGTTTACCGATGCGGATTGTCGCCCCCACTCGGATTGGCTGATCAATTTAGTCCAGCCTTTTACTGACCCTGAGGTAGTCCTGGTTGCAGGGGAAATTGCTGCGCTTCCGGGCGATACTCTCCTGGAGCAGTTTGCCGATCGCCAGGATACGCTCTCTCAAAAGCACACCCTGTCGCACTCCTTTTTACCCTATGGACAAACGGCTAATCTGGCCATTCGGCAGCAGGCGTTAGAAAAAGCTGGTTTATTTCGCCCTTACCTGACGACGGGCGGCGATGCAGATATGTGCTGGCGGATTCAGCAGCAGGGCAACTGGAAGCTGGCTTTTGCAGAACAGGCAGTGGTGCAGCATCGCCATCGCGCTACCGTGTCAGAGCTGCGCCGTCAGTGGCACCGTTACGGCCGCTCAAATCGCTATTTGCATGAGTTACATGGAGTGAGTCTGATGCGAGAGCCAACTTCACAAGACTACCTCTATCGTTGGAGTCGCTGGCTACTAAAAGAAATGCCTATCGCTGCTATAAAAATTGTTACTCGTAAAGCTAACCTTGTGGATTTGATTAGTACGCCCATTGGCTTGATTTGCTGGCAGGCGCGATCGCAGGGTCAGCGAGAAGCAAAGCTGCCAGACCAGGCGCGTCAGATTGAATGGCTCCATCAAAACCAGTTTGAGTCACCTGTTGAAGCTCCCGATTAAAATTTGCTGCTTCTATGAACTCTGCTTTATCGGCAAGGGTTAGAGGAACAAGTGGTACCAGATCACTTCTTAGATCCGGTTAGATCAGGTCAGTTTCTAAATCAGGGCATTCTTGTCCTAGATCAACATCGCTCTGCTGCACTATCTCGCTTTGAGTAAAGTTCCGTGAATTCACTCCAGCATCAGCCTACTTCTCCTTTGACGGATCTTTTGACAGATCGCCATAGCCGTCTGATGGCTTTGTTCAAGACTCTGCCCCAAAAGCTTCTTCCCGCTCAACCCATACGGCAGGTCAAAGGGTTGGTCTATGGTTTGGCACTCCTGCTGGGGGGCGGCGCAGCAGCTCCTGGCTTGGCTGCTGAACGGCTGACTGTGCGGCTTGGACCAATTGAGCAGTCGGTGACGGTTAGTGATTTAGAAGAGTTTGCGGCGACTGGAGACATTCCCCCTAGCTTGAGTTTGTATGCGCCGCTGTTAACTGAAGACGTGCGGCAGGCTCTAAATAGCAGAATTCAGCTAGATCCTGAGGTAGGCGATCGCTTGGTCGATGATTTGCTGCAATCTTCTGCCGGACGGCGGCTTTTAAGCACGCTGGAGGTGGCAATTCCCAATAGCACCGTAGAAGATTTGGAAGCGGCTCTCACTGTGGCAGCACAGCAGGTTGATGGATTGAGCTTGCTGGCTTTTGCGGGCTTACCCGGAAGAAACGGTAGTGGTCGATGGCAGTTCGGCGATCGCCCTGGCTTCTCAGATGAACCTTCCCTATTGGCAAAGTCAGGCCCTCAGCACCGTCCTGGAGCGAGAACTCACCGTTCAAACAGAGCCATTTCAGCCGCCCTTTGACCCCACCGTTGGGGGTGACTACTGGGTACGACAGCAAACCCTGACCTTTCATGACTATGAGCGATCGCGCACCATTCCTGTAGACCTCTACTGGAATCGCGACGCAACCGGACCACTGGTAATTATGTCTCACGGCTTTGGTGCCGATCGCCGCTTCATGGGCTACCTGGCACGTCATCTAGCCTCTCACGGACTTGTCGTTGCCGCCCTAGAGCATCCTGGCAGTAACGTTGCCTGGTTGACTGGGCTGACGATGGGCGAAATGGGCAGCGGCAGCTTGGCTGATATTTTGCCTCCTGGTGAATTTATCGATCGCCCGCTAGACGTGAGTTTCTTGCTGGATGAATTGGCTCGGCTAAATCGCTATTCGCCCTTACTACGTGGCAGACTCAACACCGATCAGGTAACGATTATTGGTCATTCGCTGGGTGGCTACACGGCGTTAGCCCTGGCGGGGCAGAATTAGACCTGGAACATTTGCAGCAGTTTTGTGATGGGCGCAGTCCGGTGGGGCTATCTCCGGCTGATTGGCTGCAATGCACAGCGGCTGATTTGGATGTAGGCAGTCAGACTGATTTGAAGACCGCGCATCGCTCAATCATCGCCCTCAATCCGGTAATGGGACGGATGTTGATGAGTCTAGCTGAC
>JAAUTN010000649.1 GCA_012031415.1 Leptolyngbyaceae cyanobacterium SM1_4_3
TAGCCAGAGCGAAATCAATATGAGATCATGAGGTTGTTTTTGTGAAGACTGCAGGCAATGGGACAGCAAGGATTTTGGGATATTGAAGCCCGTCAGCAAAAACTGGAGCGAAAGAAGTCACTCCTGAATCAGTTGGATGCATTAGTGCCTTGGGAGACCTTCCGTCCTATCCTGCACCTCGAACGCTTAAACTGTTAGAAATTGTTCTGGATGAACTGAGAAGTGTTCACGTTGTAAGGGATTTGGAAGACGGCGGGCTAGAGTTTGTCTTCGGTGCCTCGTTTATCACATCAACTGTTTATTTAATAGTCTTCTCCTTACGTTCACTATAGCGATCGCACAAATAATCAACCTGCTCACGCAGCAGCAGTGTGAATTTATAAAGTTCCTCCATTACATCCACAACCCGATCGCGGTAAGCTGAGTCCTTCATCGTGCCATCTTCATCAAATTCTTGATAAGCCTTGGCAACCGAGGATTGATTGGGTATTGTGAACATTCGCATCCATCGCCCCAGGAGACGGAGAGTATTAACCGCATTGAAGGACTGGGAACCCCCGCTCACTTGCATCACGGCTAGCGTTCTGCCTTGAGTAGGGCGAACTGCACCAATGCTCAGCGGAATCCAGTCAATCTGATTTTTCATGATGCCAGTAATTTGACCGTGCATCTCCGGGCTTGACCAAACTTGTCCTTCTGACCATAAACTCAATTCACGTAGCTCTTGTACTTTTGGGTGAGTGTCCGGCACACTGCCATAAATTGGCAATTCGCATGGGTTGAAAAATTTTACTTCTGCCCCAAGTTCCTGAATAATGCGAGCAGCTTCTTCTGCCAGGAGGCGGCTATAAGAACGCTCTCGCAAAGAGCCATAGAGAAACAGAATTCGGGGCGGGTGGTCAAACATTGTCATGGAGCAAATGAAAATAAGATTTGGCTGACATGATGAATTAGGTTCGCCTTAGCTTTCAGCTAAATTGTGCAAGAAGTTGATTTGGGCTTCTCGCAGTTCAGCGTTCGGATTAGCTGATTCGATCACTCGCATTGCATCATAAAACGATGAGCCAATACGAATTAAATATGCTGCTAGCATTGTTCCGGTACGACGATTGCCACTGGTGCAATGCACGGCAACGGCACGATCCAACTGATTTTGCTGCTCAATGAAGGTTTGAAGCGCTTGAATCTGTTCTAAACCAAGAGCCGTTCCTCCTTGCGTGGGTAGCCAGCGGTAAGGGAGGGACACCTGGTCATACAAATCTAGATTAGAGGAATCATCCATCACTGAAGCAATTCCTCCAATACCTGCTGATTTGAGTTCAGCAATCTCTTCTGGTGTAGGTTTTCGCACCCCAGCTAATTTACCTAGGATGACCATATTCTGATTCCCAATTTGTGCGTTCGCAAAGATGACATTCTCCCAACGTCACAGCAGGATTGAAATGTGCGTCACTAATACGACCTAATGCGTAAATTAATGCTGAAACAACCACGCCGAAAACAAAGCTAATGCCCAGGTGTGTAGTAGCGCCCTGACTGAGCCGATCGACTATAATAGCCCCCGTCCTTGCGAAAACTAATGTAAAAGTAAAAGTGCCGATGGATTCAGCGAGTAGTTCACGCCCACAAGTTGGGATTCCGCAGAGCGGACGCTTCACTGTAGTTCCTCCCTATTATTGATTTTCATCAATATTTATGTTTGCCCATATTGTAGCAAAACATATCGATACGTGTCAATATAAGAGGTATGAAATCCTCCAAACCTACCATTTCCTGCTGTCCTCCTTTACTAGCTGGAAAACTCACACCCGAAGAAGCTATACAACTGGCGGCACTCTTTCGAGTGTTAGGGGAACCCGCACGGTTGCAAATGTTAAGCTTGATTGCGATCCGGAACAATCAAGAAGTGTGTGCATGTGAGTTAGTCGAAACGTTAGGGTTGTCGCAACCGACGATTAGTCACCACCTCAAAGTCATGTATGAAGCGGGGTTGTTAGAGAAGGAGCGGCGCGGAACCTGGATTTACTATCGGATTGTGCAAGATCGACTTGCAGTTTTACGAGATATTTTGTCTTAAACAGCAAAGTTACAGCAACACCCGCAGCCTAACAACCCTGGTGCAGCGGACGGTATCAAGATCTTGGTGGTGATACGAAAGCGATCTGCCGCTGGTGACTAGGAACGTTAGACCGCTAGATACTCTCTTCAGGTAGCGAAAGCTCAACAGCGTGTACCCTTGTTTAAGGTATTGAAGGAATTTCTGATGACCTCTGACAACACCGATTCTAAACAACGTTTATCCTTTAAAGCTATCTATCGTTTTCTTGGGGGGGCTACAATTGGCACTCTTTTACTGCTAATCCCTGTGACATATGGGACATTTAACGATTTGGGACTTGTTCAAGCAGGTGTTGCATCATTGCTAGTTGTATTGTGCGGCTTACTATCAATTGTTTGGGGTGAAAAATTTATTGACGTGGCAATGCGAATGCTAAATGGTACTGGTCTCTAGACGAGTGCGATCGCTGACTCATAACTCATAGGATGCGCAAAGCCCTTGGAATACCAGAAAAGCACCAGCATGACGCATCGTTCTACTCAGTTTGTAGAGGACGAGCGCAGCCGTATACGCTTGAAGCGGTCGCCCAGCCTAAAATAGAGGAGCACAGTTGAGACGAGGTCAAGCCCATACAGTTCGGCAACGACGTTACAGTAAAGAAGAGATAGCTCGACGTGGGCAAGAACTTTATGGGTCTGGCATTCGGCAGCAAGTCGAAGCCGGAAACGAGGGCAAAATTGTGGCGATTGACATCGAAACCGGAGATTTCGATGTCGATAAAATGTAGTGCCTGCGACTAATCGGCTATTTGAGCGACATCCCGATGCTCAACCCTGGGTAATTCGGATCGGACACCGCGCCGTCGATCATTTTGGAGCGCGAAGTGTGAAGAAAAATCCATGATGCAAACTTGCACAACGGTAAATCTGAAACTACTGGAGTACTGCTCGTTGCGATCGCATCAACGCGCTTAGCTGAAGCAGGCTTAGATTTTCACAGAAGCCATTTAATGCCAGAGCCAGAACTTGGATTGTTCGTCTGGTGACAAATCTCAAGCAACTGTTTAGAGACCAAACAGTCTTTGTGGCAGGCGATTTGCTGTGGTATCCCGTCAGGGTGG
>JAAUTN010000150.1 GCA_012031415.1 Leptolyngbyaceae cyanobacterium SM1_4_3
AGTCCGTTCCAACAGGGTTGTTATGCTGCCGCCAATTAACTCAAGCAATCTCTTGCAGCCTTCCGGTTTGAAACCGTTTTATGGAAGCAGGGTGTTCAGCAAGTTCTCTCAGAGGGCGAATGGGGCGGCGAACAAACTCACCGTCACAGTTTGGGCAAATCCCAAGCAATATTGTCTCGGCACATTGCTTGCAAAAAGTGCATTCAAACGAACAAATCATGGCATCTTTTGAATCTGGAGGAAGATCTCGATTACAACACTCACAATTTGGGCGTAATTCAAGCATTTGAGCTACTCCTTTGTACTAAGCAGATACTCAGAGACTTCATATCTGAAATCATATCACTGAGGCAACTATAGTCTCCTTTACTGCGTAGACTCCCAGCTATATCTACGAACTGCTTGAGATATGCTCTGAACGCAAACGGACACAGGCAGCTAACGACTCGGTTCAGCGGCGACAAGCAAACCTAAACGATAGATGCAAGACTGTGAACGTCCGCTGCAACCGAATTGTTGTGCTGCTGCTCGCACAATGAGCGCCTTCCGTCTAAATGCTTTTGTTCCAGTATTCTAGACCAGTCAAAATGATATCTTCTAGCCACTGCTTAAAACGCTCTACCAAATTCTCTTCTGCGTCTGCGTAAGAAAACTGGAATGGAGAATCAGCTAAAGTCTGAATATCGCTGATGTTTCGTTCACCTTCCTCAGAGTCATCTCGATGATAAGCACAGGCAGTACATACAAGCAGTCCTCGATATTCATGTCCAAGAGCATGAAATGAAATAAGAAGTGTTGTTGATGATTCTATATTAATAACCAATTGAATCCAGGTGTGATAGTTCCGAAGATTAGCAAAATAACCTAACTGCTTCGCTGTTTCCACAACTTGGTAACGATGATAATATGAACGCGAGTCGCCAGGAGGGGCAGGAATTGTGAAAACCTGTGCATCACTTACAAAATTTTGAACGGATAGCCTAATCTCCTCAGCCACGTCGTGTAACCGACCAGAAGCAATATCAAATAAGTTTGCAGCAAAACTTTCAACTTTTTTGCACCGCTCTTGAATAGATGCTGACTGGTTCTGTTTTAATTTATCAGCAATAGAGGAAATGATGACTTGTGTTCGTCGTGCCTCAGATAGAACTTGCTCTGACAAACCAAGACTTCTCAGGAAAGCTTGCTTTTGGCTTTTTGCGAACAAATTAACTAAAGCAGACAAATCACCTTGATCTGCTTCTTCTAAGGATTCAATATATACTGCTCGATCATCACGAGTGAGCACTAGAGGAAACCAATTAGCTTGAATGAATACTAGACTAGCCAAACAACGGGCAACACGACCGTTACCATCCTGAAATGGATGAATCTGGGTGAATCGATGATGTAGCCATGCTGATTCGATTTCAGGAGGAATGTTTTGGTCGCGATGTTGATGATGTAGTGCGATCAATGTATCCATCTCAGATGTGACTTGTTCAGGAGGGCAATACTCATGAATGGTGCCATCTTGTCTCAAGGGATTGTTAGGCTGACGTTTCCAATCTCCTTTAATTAGGGAGACACGAAATATCTTGCTTGTTAGTGGGTCTAGAGCCTCCGTACTATCCTGGCTCTGCGTCAGGAGTTGATGTAATTGTTTTATATAAGAAGTTGATAGTGTTCTCTGCCCACCTACAAAATCAAATAATCCTTCGATTGCCGCCTCTTGATCCTTGATAAGTGAGACTACTTGCCTAATAGGACGATCTGTTGCGCCGTGAGGAATCAATGCTTCGTTAATTCCTTGCTCAATGAGTAAACGAGTAATTCCGCGATCAATGGTGTATAGCCGCTCGATTATCCCGGTTTCAATAGCTATTTCTCTGCGGAGTTTCTCATTGAAAGATTGAAATTCACCAGATTGACGTAAGCGATCTGCTTGCTCATTCCAAACCGTTACCAGAGGCGGTAACTCAGCACTTGCTAAATCCTGCCAATTTGACGGTAAATTCTCTATCGGTTGCCACAACATAAACGCTTTCTCACACTGATTTGAAGCTAGTTTAGCACTTACTGTTTTTCCACAGCTTTAAGTTCGTTTCATTACATTATCTGAGTATCGAATACAGACAAGTGAGTAAGTAACAAACTGTGCCCCACTAACCAAAACGAAGCGGCACAACGTTCCCGCTCACCGGACGCAGATAACCTCTCGAACTCAACGCAAAGACTCTAAACGGTCGGGTGCAAGCGGATTGTTATGTGGCGATCGTGAGGTCATTGAATTCACTGGGTAGTTATAACTCTCCTTGATAACTAAACCGTTTTTCCAGTAACTAATCGAGATCTGATTGCTTTAATTAATAATTTCTCCTTTGTTATTGTCCAACTTTTCACGCCATTTTTGGAGTTCCTCAGGTGTTTGTCTCACCCAATCCATCACTTCGCCAACGATTTTTAATGGCGCTTGGGAGCGATATGAGCGTGTCGGATTGCCCGGAAATTTTTTGTCTGTAACATTCGGGTCATTTTCAAAACCCCCTGTCGGTTCAACGATATAAACACATTCACGTCCATCACCTTTTGCTAATGCAGCAGCTAGTCCCGCTCCATTAACAAGGGCTGTAAAATAAATGTGATTCATTCTGAGTTCAGATTTGTAATTAGAACTGCCCCCTGCTGTCAGCAAATCGCCAACCGACAAATCTGCTTTCGTCCCATGATAAAAAGGTCCTTTGTCAGAAGGTTTATCCTTAAACGAAGTTACTAATTCATGATTCTTTTTTGCCTTATCAGGGTCGCTTAAGTCCTCATAGCATTGAGCAATGTTTGAATATAGGAAAGGGAAAGCACTCTTAACAGAGTCGTCATTCATTTTTAATGCAAACTGCAAAGCCGTTTCGAGCCATTTTAATTTATCGGAAACATTTTTTTGATGTCGGGCTACATAATGAGCTGAAATAAATTTTTCAAAGTCGTATGTTGCTTCGTTCCAGGCTTGAAGAAATCGTTTGCTTGCTTCTTCAGGTTTGCCTTTTTCTTCCATGCCCATACCTTGAAGACAAAGTTTAACAACATTGTTGCTTGGGTTGAATTCCATAATTATTTGCCTCCTAATTATCCTAATAACGCCGTATTCTAGACAATTACTAGGCAGTAAGTGGCGAATTGTTAAGTATTGAAACATACAAAAAACTTGGCGGCGGATTCAACTATGAACACGACCCATCAAAACTTGCCAGTTATGCTTCAATCAAGAACTTACGACCACTTAGAGATCTCAACCCGCAGATACCTCCTCAGTACGCTCTCACCGACAACCAAAGCCAGCTAACGTTCCGATTGAGCGGCAGCAGATCGACCAAAACGGTAGACGAAAAGACTCTCAACTGTCCGCTCCAATCGGGTTGTTATGCGGTTGGCAATATTTGATCACTTAACGTCTTCTTCAAAAATCAATCTTCTCCTAATCATCGTACTACTTCTTACTATCCTGATCGGGGATATTTGGAATGCTGACAGTAACCTGATCAGAAGCCCGTGAAATACCAATGATGGCTAATAAAATTAATCCACCCCCCAACCCTTGCGAGAGTAGAAGTCGCTCATCAAGCAACACGTAAGCACCAAGCACACCAAAAATGGGAATTAAGGTCAGATAGACCGAGATGCGACCCGCTGTTTGGTGACGGAGTGCTGCTAAATAAAGCAGAAATGCTGTTCCATAGCCAAACGCGCCTGATGCGACTGCAACGAGTAAACTAAACCAAGTCGCAGACGTAAACATAATCATTTCTAAACGCAAACTCAAAGCACCTATCATCATTACTAAAAAAAAGAGCAAAGCGAATGATTGTTGCATTGCAGCAAGAACGACAGGTGCTAAATGCTTGATTGAACGAGAGGTCGAGATTGCATAGAGTGATGCAAACACCACATTCAAAAACACGAGCGCATCGCCCCATATCGATCCTTGCCCTGCTGAGGCTGCATCGGATGCTGCCACAATCGCAACTCCCAGACAAGCAACAAGACCTAGCCCAATTAGCAGCTTGCTAATTCGCTCTTTTAGGATTAGCCAAGAGAGTGCGATCGTGACGACGGGTTCCATTGTGCCGATGAAGGTGGCGTTACTCGCGGTCGTTAGAGATAGCCCAAACATTCCAAAGAGGTAAGATAATCCTGGCTCAAGCAATCCAGGGAAGCCAGCCTTGAAAGTATTCCATCTCAGCGGAACCTGAATACCTCGTAAACAAACGATCGCCCAGAAAAAGGTAACGCTAGACGCAGTTTGAATCGTTAACAATGTAATTGGCGGAAGATGTTCTAAAGCGCCTTTAGTGACAACCATTGTTAAACCGTAAACTGCCGCAGATAAAACAATCAAACTCACACCTTGAGGAAGTCTAAAAATTCGGGTGAACGCACAAAAAGATTGGAGAAAATGCCGCAGCATCTCCATCATTAAAGTAATCATGATGATGACTCAATTCTTGCAATAAATTTCTATCGCTCGTCAGATTGGAGCGAGGAGCGCAGAAAGTCTCATAGATTACACAGGTGTTAAATTAGGCAGAAATGCACATATTGCTTGCCGCACTAAACACTGTGCAAGTCTAGTAAAAACTCACTTGGCACTACGGAATCAATAAATTCGCGACCAAAAATACCCAACCGACAATCACAGTTCTGTGATTATCAAATGCAGTTGGTCCCTGGCTCTATAAGATACCAATCCTTTTCCGATAAACTAGCCGATTGAGCCAGCCTGTAAATTGCGCGATTTGGAAACATGACCTCACCTCTTTATACTCTGGCAGTGAGCTAAATCGCTGACTTCCAGATCAGGATATTGGCTTACCCTTGTAGCTTTCTAGTACTCTACCTTACTCTCAATGCATCTGGCAAATTCACCAAAGTTTAGAAGCACCTACGAGAGATTTTCAATGTGCCGCCTCACCAAGAACTGAAACCGCATAACGGCTCAAATCAGCGGCAGCAGGCAACCTCGAACTCAGCATCAGCAATTTTAACCGTCCGCTGCATTTGAATTGTTATGCCGCCTTGCATGGCAGAGACTATTGATATGGACGATACAATTAGAATAACCAGTTTGAGAGGGGAAAATGGTTCAAACGACAGAATATCTTTATGTTGTGCGAGATGATGAGATTCTACATGGAGAACCTATTATCCGAGGAACCCGTACACCCGTCAGAGCAATTGTCGAGACTTGGCGAATGGGTGTTGCACCTGAAGAAATTCCAAAAGGGATGCCTCATCTAACATTAGGACAAGTTTTTGGAGCATTAACGTATTACAGTGACCACCAGGAGGAAATTAATCATTACATTGAACAAAACCGCATTCCTGATGAGTTGATTGATCCATTGGTTAGAAATCTGTGAACAGTTTATTTATTTGCTTGTACTTAGACGAAGATGTCAATGTTCTGATCGCTGATTTACTTCGAGCAAGAGGCTTTGATGTCATAACTGTACGCGATGCAAAACAGCTTCATGCGACTGATGTGGAACAACTTGCTTATGCTGTTAGTCAAGCCAGAACTTTGGTAACTCACAATAGAACCGACTTTGAGGAACTTGTTCAAAGTTACTTTGATTCAGGGTAACTACTCAGCTTAAAAGATCGTAAGGATTTGCGTAAGGGCATAAAAGTAGCGGTAGGGTTAACAGCCATAATGACGGTAATGAGGCAATTCCATTGAGTGAGTCCAGCCGCAAGAAACTCACCATTAGTCGGGACGAGATCAGAGCACTCTACGCGCAGGGAGAGGATGCGGTGATTGCTCTGGTAGAAGGACTTTTAGAGCGAACTACTGTGCTGGAAGAGCGAGTCGAAGCGTTAGAGAATCAAATCAGCAAGAACAGTCGCAACAGTAGTAAAGCACCATCGAGTGACGGATTCAAGCCAAGAGTGAAAAGCCAACGGCGCAAAAGTGAGCGTTCCAGTGGTGGACAACCGGGACATCCGGGAGCAACCTTAGAGTGGTCAGAGGAGGTGCATCACGTTGAGCAGCACAGTATTACAGCGTGTTCCGTGTGTGGTCAATCCTTGAGCGATGTTGCCGTTGCGGCATGGGATCTCAGACAAGTGCGAGATATGGCACCGATTCAATTGACGGTGACCGAGCATCAAGCCGAGGTCAAATGTTGTCCGCAGTGTCAAACGTTGAATCGAGGGGAATTTCCGCCTCACGTCAACAGTGGGGTGCAGTATGGGGCAAGTTTGAAAAGATTGATGGTGTACTTGCTCAGATTCAACAGGCTGAGGTGCTGCACTGCGACGAGACGGGAATGCGGGTTAAAGGTAAGCTCTGGTGGTTATATGTTGCCAGTACCGATGGCTTGACGTTTTATTTTGTCCACACCAAGCGGGGCAAAGCGGCCATGGATGCTATGGGAATCTTGCCCAACTATGAGGGCATGAGTGTGCATGATGGACTCAAGAGCTATGCTCAGTACCCCTGTGAGCACGCTTTGTGCAATGCTCATCATTTGCGCGAACTCACGTTTATCCTGGAACGCTACCAGCAGATTTGGGCCCAGGAGATGAACACTCTGCTATGTGACCTCAAACAGCAAGTAGACGATGCCAAAGCACGAGAGCACAAAGCACTCGAACCAGATCTGTTGCAGTGGTTCGAGGAACGCTACGAAGTATTAATCCAAGCGGGGCTGGCGGACAATCCAATGCCCCAGTTGCCCCCAGATGCAGCTAAACCGCGCGGTCGTCCTAAACAATCCCCCGCTAAAAACTTACTCGACCGTTTACAGCACCAAGACCAGGTGTTGGCGTTCATGTATGACTTTCGAGTGCCGTTTGATAACAATCAGGCGGAGCGAGACTTACGCATGATGAAACTGAAGCAGAAGATTTCAGGCGGATTCCGCTCCGTCGAGGGAGCGCAAATGTTTGCTCGCATTCGTGGCTATATTTCAACCCTCAAAAAGCAAGGACTCAATGTTTTGGATGCCCTCAAGCAAGTCTTCTTAGGCAATCCAACTATACCGACTATACTTCAACCTGAGTAGTTACGTTTCAGGACAGATGCACTATGGCGTAATCTTTGCTGTTCGTCGCCCTCCTCAAGAGATCGCACAACGGTTGCTTGCGATTCTCAATCATGTCGCTGCGGATGAGATGCAAAATCAAGTGCGATACATTTAAGGACGATTGCTTTACACCAATCAAAACACTATCTTATAACTACTCTCAAGCTTGTTCTGGCCTGAACGTTAGCAGTTGAGCTTTCGGCGATGTCACGACCGAGGGCTGGGCGGCATAACGGCTTAGCTCACCCGCCGCAAGTAATCTTTGCCTCTGACAGATAACCTCTCGGCGGTCGGGTGCAGCACGTTGTTGTGCCGCGATCGCTTACCCAATGCAGGGCTTGATAAACATTATCTCTCATTATCAATGCTTGCAGCTTTTTGGGTGTGTGATATTTGAGCATCTAAGCAGCGTCGCACGATCGCATCTATATCCAAACCAACAATGCCTTGCTCTTGTAACAATGGGTTGCTAGAGCTAGCAAAGGTAACTACGGATTTTCCTGCCGAAATCAGGCTTTGGGCAAAAGCTAGAGTTTTGCTATTGGGGGAGGCGTAGGCAATAAAGATGGTGTGAGCGATCGCCCCAATCATTTCATTTCGTTTGCCCGCCAGTTCAGCCGTAACACGAGGATAGCTGGCGCTAAAGGGCGAGACTAGAAGTAAGCGATTTTCGCCGATCGCCTGTTTTTGCTCCGGTGAGAGGCGGATTTTGGAAATGCTACGGGCAGGGCAGTGGATGATCGGTTGGGTGCTACGCAGCATTATTTTGAGGCAGTCTTGTTCAATCGGAGTGTGGAAACCGCTAATGACGGGAATAGCTTGATCCCGCAGGCTCTGAGCGAGGTCGTAAGTTTTAAGGATGAGATCTCCAGGACATTGTTTAGAGCAGAAAAGGGCGATCGCAGGGTTTTGCAGTAAGTTGACATCGCCAATTGCATTCAGTGTTGGTGCTGATTTGAATGCCCGACATATTTTAAGTGGAGCAGGATAGGTTAAATCCCTGGATGTGATGCTTCGTAAATCAAGGGTGGGAACAGACATGGCAAATTGATTAGCTTTCAGGCAAAGTTAAAGGCTCAATATAAGCCAGCAGTTGAGGTAAGTTTTCGTTGATGACTGTCCATGATTAATGCTTCTCGATCACGCGACATAGATTACCTCGGCAGAGTCTAGAATATTCTTACGCCTCAGCCAGTTTTGACTTTGTTCGATGGCTTTTTTACTGACCAAATCAACGTCACGATACAGGAGGAATGAAAGCTCTTCCTGCATTCTGATTTTTTCTAAGAGTCCTCGTTTGGCAGTCGGTTGGTAAGAGACAAGAACATCAATGTCGCTATCAGCAGAAAAGTCATCTCGCAAGACTGAGCCAAAAAGGGCAAGTTCATAAACGTGCCATCGTTGGCAGAATTCGGCAAGCTGTTCTGAGGTAATTCCTAATCGGGATTGAAGTCTAGAGTTAAGTTGCAGTGTAGTCATCAGTCATCACCTCCATTATCTCTGCCCATGCGGTATTTGATGTCGTAGTTGATGATGAAGTCGAGTTTTTTGGCGGTGAAGCCGTAGTGGCGGGCCAAGGCGCGATCGCCAGAAAAAACAGTATCTTTTACCGTGAAGTTGGTAGTGGAATATTATCCCTACATTCCCAAGCAGTCTCCATCCAAGCGAATTTTGCCTCTTGAATATTGGCAACAGCTTCTTCGAGTGTATCGCCTTGCGAAATGCATCCGGGCAAGTCAGCCAGTAGAACGGTGTAACCGCCATCAGGTTCAGGGTAAAGAGTGATGGGATAGTTCAAGTTGAGGTAGTCTTGTAAGGTTTCGGGTTTAATCTGCGTTTTCATTGTTCCAGTTCTCCAGATTCAGTAGTTTGATAATTTGCTGAACGTATACGCCTTTCACCATTTTTCCGCCCTTTTTCGGTACGGTAATTTTCAGCCCAACTGAGTTACGAAAAGAATGATGACTTCCCTTGGAACGCTTTTCTTCAAAGCCAAAGGACTCTAAAAGATACTGGACATCATCAAATCGAACTTCGGGTGGATCTTTTAGAAATTGCTCAATCAGTTTTTCGAGTTTACTCATCAGCCATCCCCTCTTGAATCGCGTCCTATGCGGTGGGGGAAGGCAAAAGGTAAAAGTAAAAAGGCAAAAGTTCGGAATTGCCCGATTGTTTGTTGTCTATCTATCATCTCTCGAACCTCCTTCTTAACTTTTGCCTTTTACCTTTTTACTTTTAACTTTCACTATCTCGCCCCATGCGGTACTTGATGTCGTAGTTGATGATGAAGTCAAGTTCTTCGTCGGTGAAGCCCCAATCAGTTTTTGGGTGTTGGGCAAGAACGCGATCGATTCTAAGTTTAGGCAATTGCAAACCCCGTATGAAGTCGAACTTCAGGTTCATGGAAACCAAGCACAATATCTTCTTTGGGAATGCCTGCTTTAAGGAGTTCATCGGTAATACCATCTTCGGTGCCATCATATTGCACCCAAACTTTTCCATTGGTAATTTCAAGATGCAGTAAAATACTATGCAAATGGCGATGGTGATCCCAACCTTCAGACAAAATAATATACTGGTCAGTTTCAGGATCAAAGGCAGCACGATTTTTGACGTTGACGTTGGCATAGGTAATGTCAGCATAGGGTTTGAGAACATTACGGATAATTTGCCGATAAGTATTTAAGCAATCCATCGAGTGATAACCTCCTGATCAGGGTTAAATGTAAACAGCTTTAAAACTTGATTTTCTAAAAGAATTTGTCCGACTTCTTGTTCAAATAACTTTAAGAAGCTGGCATCACGGATGGCTAGGTAGAGGGTGCGTTCAGGGTCAATTCGGCTCAGAATGTTTTGATATAAGACGTACTGACCGAGAGCCGTTTCAAGGTCGCGAATTTCAGAAGGACTGATAAAGCTTTTGATTTCGACAGCTATCTTTTGGGTATCTTTTTCAGCAGTGATGAGTTTTTCACCTGCTAGATCAATGAACAGATCTTTTCTACCAATCTTCAGGTTGTAAGGATCGTGGCTGATGTGCCAACCATCTTTGATCAGGGCTTGTTTACAACTATCATGATAGATGTCCTTAGCTGGCATAAGATTTAATCCTCCCCTCCGTTATCGCGCCCCATGCGGTATTTGATGTCGTAGTTGATGATGAAGTCAAGTTCTTCGTCGGTGAAGCCGTAGTGTTGGGCGAGGACGCGATCGATTTCATCAATGATGGTTTTGCTAATTTAGGCGAGAACTCCTGATACTGAATTGCACCTTTTTGAGTAGAAACGCTTTTGATAGACGAGGAATCTTGAAAAGCTTTCATCAAATCTCGGCTGAAAGATATTAATCTAGAACGAATTTCTGGCTTAATCTCGCGAGGGTATGGCATTAAATAAACATCATTAAAGCCACAATGGAATCCATCCGAATGAGTTCGCCAAAACCAATAAAACAGGGAACTATTCAAGAGTGATATAACTATCTCCCCTTCAGATTCAATAAAACAAAACTTTTTATAATCGTCAGATTTCCCCTGACTTCCATCAGCCGCTATGAATAAGGGAATAAAAGACAGCGCCTTGATAAAGTAACGAACAATACGATGTATGTAAATTGCTCCAGACCTTTCATCGACAAACTTTTCCAAAGAGTCGCCAGATATCTTTTCTACAACTTTGCTCTCCAGGGCAGTTGATAATTTAGCAATACCTTCTGGATTCCCCTGAAAATTGATATTAGTATATGCTGTTGTTTCTATCAAATGATTTCGTTCTTCGGCTGTCCATCGACGATAACCACCTATTGAAGAAATGCTGGAATGTCGATTTTCACTCAGAATTATTGAAAGGCGCTGAGCGACCCCCTCGAATAAAGAGCTAGGTCGCATATCAAAACATGAAATCCATGATCGTTTAGGAGTTATAACCTTTCTGAGGGCAGATGTACGCTTAGTACACACCAGACTAAGAGGTACGATAAACCCAGATTTACCAATTTTAGATAGTAAGTCGTAAGCTTTTTCCAGAACACAAGTATAGATATTGCCGCATTGAAAAGTAGAGTAGCCATTGATTGAATACTGAGACTTCAATTTAGTGTTTTCTAAATATGGTGGATTGCCGATAATTACATCAAAGCCACCGCGATCAATGATGCTATAAAACTCCACAAACCAATGAAACGGCTGATGACTGTCTCGCCATTTTTCAAAGGCAGCAGGTTTATTCACATCAATGCCGTATTCTCTGGCAAGGTAGTGATTCAGTTCCTCATTGAGTTCTGCCAACCGTCGCCGCAGTTCTTTCTTAGCAGCGCGAAAATCCCCGGCATTCATGCCAAATTCCGTTTGCATTTGCCGAAAGCGTTGAAAGGCGCGGTCTGCCAGTTCTGCTTTTTCGTTAATCCGGCTGGCATCGTCTTGCAGGTCGAGTTTCAGTTGGTCGCCGTCTTGTTTGATGGCTTTTCGGACTTCCTCTAAACTGGCAAACCCCACCAGCGTATTTCCGGCGCGAATGTTGAAGTCAATATCCGGCAAGGGTTCTAGCCCAAAGTTTTCCTTCTTCGGTTGGGGTTCCATCTGCGCCACCAGCTTCAGAAATAGCCGCAGCTTACAGATTTCCGTCGCTTCCTCCATGATGTCTACGCCATAGAGGTTGTTGAGCATGATCGACTTCAGCACAAAGTAGCGCGGGTTGGGGTGCTTCGCCATCTCCGCCAGCACTTTGCGGAAGTATTCGTAGCGGGGTTTGCCCTCACCCCAGCCCCTCTCCCAGAACGGGAGAGGGGGGCAAGAGAACTGTCCGGTTCCCCTTCTCCTTGGGGAGAAGGGGTTAGGGGATGAGGGGAGCAACCGGGTGATCGTCCTCATCCACAAACCCCTGCATCCGTTCCAAACAAGCGGTATAAAGTGGTTCCAAAATATTCAACGCCGCAAACAAAAACGCCCCCGATCCGCAGGTGGGGTCTAGCACCGAGACTTGTTCGATCGCTTGATAGAACGCCTTCAGCAAATCCGAGCTTTCGCAACTGGTGATTACATCCTGGGCAAATTGGCGAATATCCAGGTTATAGGTAATCAGATCGTTGATCTGGGTGACTTCCCCCGCCGCCAGCTTTTGCCGCAGGTCTAAACACCGCTTGCGCCGCGCTACGTGCTCCCGCCAGGTTTCTGTGGGTAGGGCAAATCCATCGGTAGCGGACTTGTTCCAACCGCCCCGCTGCGAGACATCATTGATGCCAGCGGCAATCTCAGTCGGGAGTTCAAGATCTACCCCATGACGAACCGCCGGATAAATGTAATGGTCAGGATTTTCTCGCAGCAACGCCCATACCGCCCCCTCTGGCTTAAACGCTACCTTGCAGCCCTTCTCTGCCCGATCAAACAAAAAGGGAAGAATTGTATTCCTGCTGATGTACTCAGTGATATCTTCCTTGGTGTAGTACGCCCCCATTTGCTTCTGGTTGATGTACTTCTCAAAGATGTAGCCCAGCACATCGGGGTTGATTTCGTTTTGGTTGCGAAGCGGTCTGTCGTCTAAATGCCAGTCATACTCATCAAAAAAGTTAAACACTTGCTCAAACGCCGCATCGGGAATTTGCAGCGTGCTATCGTACTTTTCCTCCAACTGGTGGACTTCAAACAAGCCGCCATTCAGATAGGGAATTTTGCCCAGAAGTTTGTCTAATTCAGAATTGCGATCGGGCTTGCCCAGTCCCTCATGAAACAGCTTCAGCAAAAACTGCCGATAAAACGAATGAAACGTATCCGTGCCCCATTCTGCCTGACATCGCTTGAGCCGATTTCGCAGATAATTGCCATCGCCATCCAAGAAATTTTTCTTTTGGATGAAATAAACAAACATCAAACGGTTCAGCATCAACGACGCATACCAGGTGCGATCGAATTCTGACTGAATGCCTTGAATAAATTTAAGAAATTGCCCGTGTTCCTTTTCAAATCGGGCAAAGAATTTCTTGGTGACTTTCTCGACATCAAAGGCTTTTTTGACCCGTTGGGCGACTTCCACCAGGGTGAGTTTTTCCTCTTCCGCAAAGGCGATCGCCAACGCCTCTAACTTCTGCAACAACCGCTCAGCAGACTGTCCCACCTGATATTGTTCAAATCGAGGGGCTAGGGGTTTCCCCAGTTCTTGCCTCACCCACATCCAGGTTTGCTGCGTTTTGCCTTCATCCCCAAACACCAACAGGTGCGATTTGCTGTAGTCCGTCAATTGGCGATCGAGCTTCACCCTGAGCGGACGGGCTGGAATTTCTGGGGTGATGCACTTGAATGCAGTGAAGCCGCGTTTTTGAGCAATAGACACCACCTTAAAGGGTTCGCCATCAACCTCAAAGGGTAGAGTAACGCGATCGACCGTATCCCAGCCCAGTTCTTCAATGAACAGAGACTCAAAATCAAACTTCTGGAGATACTTCTGGGCGCGTTGGCGATGAAGTGGCATCTTAGATTAACTCAAGCAGGGTTCAAATCAGTCGGAAAGTCAGGATCGAACAGTTGATCGGATGTATAGGGGCAATTCTCGGGCAGATCTCCATAATCTAAAGGGGTTTCCTTGACTACTAAATCCAATCCAGATTCGTGAGCAGAGGCGATCGCCTCTGCCAAATAAGGTTGAAGGCTAGGGTTTTCCTTCAAGATTTGCAAAATTTCCCGCCGTTGCTCACGAATCGTCACTCGCCAGCTTTTACTGCGCTTGTCCGGTTGGTAGTCCCACTTCAAAAGGTGCCCAATCAAAACACCGAGTCTGTTTCTAAGTTCTTGACGCTGTTGTTTCCCCAACGACTCAATTTCCTCTACCAAATTAGTAATATCTAAATGCTTAAGATCCCCCGCTCTGAGCAACTTCGACTGCTCTAAAGTCCAAGCGTAAAAATCGGTTTCATAGAGATTGGATGGCATCGTGTCTTCCCTTGACTTGACTCTAATTTAGCCTCTAGATAATCCCATCGAACAGATAATCTGCGCTCCGTCTCGCCGTTCCTCTGGGCTGATCACACACAGGGCATCATGCTCCCGCAGAAACGTGACCAGTTTTGCTAACTGCTCATCGCTGATGCCCGCTTTGAATTCCCGGTTCAGGCGGGCGATCGCATTTTGCTTCAACGGATGCTGGTTGATTTCTTCGATCGCCCGTTCCAGGTTTTCCCATTCCGTCCCCATTGCTAGTAGAGGTGTGGTTTCACGGACGTGTTGGGTGTATGCCATTAGGCGATCGTAAGTCCGTGCCGCTGCACTGCGCTTATTGCCCAGGGTGCCCGCCACCGTTTTGGTTTGCTCCGCGATCAGTTCCGCCCCCCGTGTCACGAGTTCATGATGTTGGGGATGGCGGGGCAACGGCGGGGTATCAATGCTGCATCGCGCCATACGGAGAATCCGCATCTGAGACTGGGTAACACTGTTGCCGTCCTTGTCTACCCATGCCAAAGCATCGGTGCCGCTATCTGTGCGGAGATATAACAACACCCCCTCTGGATCAGATCCTGTGGGTTCATGCTCCCGTGTGGAGTACACCACATCGGGTAATTTTCGATCATTCCTTTCAGAGCAGGGTTGGCATCGATCGCACTTTGCCAGATCTGCAACGCCTCGGAGGTCAAATCCACATCCCCTTCTTCTGCCTCATCCAGCACCCCGGAACGCTCATTATAAAGATTCAGCAGCATCTCCCGCGCTTGTTCGTCCTCAAAAAAGGCTTCATCGGTGCCTACCACTTCTTGATTTTCGTTGAGGCGATCGCGCAACCGTCCCCGCAGGTTAATTAGCCGCTCCACCCCCTCCGCAGGCAAAAACGAATAGCAGAGAATTTCCTCTGCCTGCTGCCCAATTCGGTCTACTCGTCCCGCCCGCTGAATCAGCCGGATAATCGCCCAAGGCAAATCGTAATTGAGGATGATGGCGCAATCTTGCAGGTTTTGCCCTTCACTCAGCACATCTGTCGCCACTAAAACCCGCAATTGCTCGGCTTCTGGGATAGGTTTTTCATTACTAATGGGGCTAAATCGCCAAGCCAAAGCAGTCGGGTCAGTCGATTGTCCGGTCGCCAACCCAATCTGAGTGATACCCTGCGCTTGCAACTCCGTCGCTAGATACCGAGCCGTATCAGCGAATTGGGTAAAAATCAGCACCTTATCCGTAGGATGTTGCTGTTGTAGCAAATCCACCAGTGCCAACAGCTTTCCATCCTCAACCGGGTTCCAATTTCCCGCCAGTTGCAGAATTCCGATCAACGCAGTGGCATCTTGCTGAAGGTTCTGCCGCAACTCTGGACGGAATAGATTGGCGCGTATCCACTTAAACCGACGGGGATAATGATCTCGGTATAAGCGATAGATTTCCGCTGCCCGTTCGAGTAAAATTACCCTCACCCCCAGCCCCTCTCCCAAGCTGGGAGAGGGGAGCAAGAGACTCCGGTTCCCCTTTTCCCTCCC
>JAAUTN010000650.1 GCA_012031415.1 Leptolyngbyaceae cyanobacterium SM1_4_3
TTCCGAAGAGCGTTACTAGAGTAATGGCAGGGGGCTAAAAATGCTGCCCTCGACAAACGCTAGATCTAAACGCTAGCCTGTGTGCCAAAGCCACCTTTTGCGATTCTTTCGCTTGGGTAGATGAAGTGGCGAGTCTGTTATACGCAGAACTGCGATTGGCACACAGTCATGCTTGTTTCTTTTTTTATTCTGCACTGAGTCCCGAATGAGTCCTAATGTCACAGATCGAATGGGTTGAGGAGACAGAGCAAATGACGGATTCTAGTTTACGTTCCAAAGCTGTATTGAATTTAGAGTCGGGGGTTTCAGGGAATTCAGTCCGTTCTGCTCCCCAAACTCAGATCCGTCGGTTAATTTGGAAGATTGCCCTTGCGACTTTCTTGCTGATGGCGATTGGTAGCGCCACTCGTGTCATGAATGCGGGGTTGGCTTGCCCCGACTGGCCACTCTGTTACGGCACGCTGTTTCCGGGGCAGCAAATGAACCTGCAAGTTTTTCTAGAATGGTTTCATCGCCTAGATGCCGCCCTAATTGGCATCAGCACGCTTGCTTTGGTGGGGTTGGCTTGGTGGCATCGCCGCGCTTTACCAACTTGGACACCCTGGATGGCGACTCTGGCGCTGGGGCTAATCCTGTTTCAAGGCGTGCTGGGTGGGCTGACCGTCACCGAACTGCTGCGGTTTGATATTGTGACCGCTCATCTGGGAACGGCGCTGTTATTTTTCACCACGCTGCTGATCATGGGCGTCTGGCTGCTTCCCGATACGTTACCCTTTAAGGGAACCGGAACCACAGGGCGCCTGCCTTGGGTGAGCCTAACTGCTGCCATCTTGGTTTATCTGCAAAGCTTATCGGGTGGGCTGGTTGGGTCGAGGTGGGCGTTACACCAATGCCTATGGGGATCTCAACTGTGTAGCGTTATGAATACCCACTTAGCGGGCGTGGTGCCTGCCAGCGTTGCCACCATTGCGGTGGTCGTTCTAGCTTGGCGAACGCCGGCTCTACAGGCTTCCTTACGCCAGCTTGCAAATGTGGTTGGTGGGCTGCTGGTGCTGCAAGTTTTACTCGGCATTGCGACCTTTCGACTCCATCTACAGGTCGAACTCGTCACGGTTTGCCATCAGGCAGTGGGAGCCGCTCTGTTAGGAACCTTGGTTTGCTTCACGGTTTTGGCTCTGCGCGATCGTCAACTCCATCGTCTTCAGAGCGCTGATTGAGCTATCAGCATGGCTCGTCGCACTAATTACCTCACACTGGTTGCTTCACAGTTTGCCTCACATTAGTTGCCTCACCTTGGCAGGCATAGCGTCCGTCGCCTTTGAGCTTTTTGAGTTGAGCTTTTGAAAAGATTCTGAGCCGAATGCTCTGCCCTTCCTGATTTCAAAGTTTTTCTAGAGAGAACCCGAATGCACGAAACAACCTGGACGAATTCAACTCGTCATCACCAAAACGCTTGGCAGGTGATTCAGAGTTATTGGCAGCTTACAAAGCCTCGAATTATTATTTTGCTGCTGGTGACGACCGCTGGCAGCATGTGGATTGCGGCAGAAGGTCAAGTTGATCCGTTTCTACTGCTCGTCACCTTAATCAGTGGCGCGTTGGCAGCAGCCTCGGCAAACACGATTAATTGCCTATACGACCGAGATATCGATTACGACATGGAACGGACTCGCCACCGCCCTCTGCCCTCTGGACGGATTTCAGCCCCGCGATGCCTGATTTTTGCGATTGGGCTGGCGCTGCTGTCGTTTACGCTGCTGTCAGTATTTGCCAACTTGCTGAGCGCTTGTTTGGCGATGTCAGGCATCGTGACCTATGTGCTGGTATATACCCACTGGCTGAAGCGGCATAGCACCCAAAATATCGTGATTGGCGGCGCCGCCGGAGCCATTCCGCCTCTGGTGGGTTGGGCGGCTGTAACGGGCGAGTTAAGTTGGACAGCCTGGCTGTATTTCTTGATCATTTTTCTATGGACGCCGCCTCATTTTTGGGCGTTGGCCATGATGATTCAGAAAGACTACGCCAAAGTGGGTGTGCCAATGCTGCCTGTGATTAAGGGTGACGAAGTGACGGCGAAACAAATCTGGCTGTACACGCTGCTGTTGATTCCGGTGACGCTGTTGATGGTTTACCCATTACATGTGATGGGAGCTATTTACACCATAATCGCTGTCGGTTTAGGAAGTGTATTTGTCAGCAAAGCTTGGTCGCTGCTGCAAGCTCCTTCCGATCAACAGTTGGCTCGCTCGCTATTCAAATACTCCATCCTATACATGATGCTGCTTTCCGCAGGCATGGCAGTGGATAGTTTGCCGTTCACACATCAAATGATGACGGCTCTCACCGATCATTGGCAACGGCGCTCAGCAATCTGCCAATCGGTTAATTTTTTGATTCTCCTCTGTTTGCATCGACTGTTCTCAGCGTCTTACTTATGGCGTTTTAGGGACAGTCGATTTTTAGTTAGATGCTATGTGCTGATTTCTTAAACTTCAGTGTTCACCTTACGGGGTACAGGGGTGGAACCCTTGCTGGGGGTTTCGCCCACACACACTCTTTAATACCAATGTCTTAAGCAACCTGGCTACAGCTATTAATAACGGACAGTAGAACTTCTGTGGTGAGACATTAATTCTTGTGCTAGGGTGGCGAAAAAAAATAATCCATCGCTAAGCCCCTCATCACAACTCATCATGAACACACCGAGAACAGCGACGGCTCTTCTCATTGATGCAGATAACATCAGTGCCAGTCAAATTAATCTAGTGTTGACTCATTTACCGTCAGAGGGAAATCTGCTGCTCAAACGAGCTTATGGAGATTGGTTTATTACTCCGCAGATTTTGCGTAAAGTAGGATAAATAATGCTTGTGCTACCGGTCAAATAGTCACAAAATGTGTTCGTCAACTTAATGTATGGATTAGACAATTACTTTGCTTTCATCACAAAGAGAAATAATTTGGTTTACAAAAGCTTTCAGTTCTGTACAATCTTGAATGGCAAGCATCAAATCATTTTTCTCCAAAATTTTTTTTGCCATGAATGGGGCTTGTTATAGTCTTGCCTGCCTCCCGATTTGAAAATTTCTTTAATATGATAAGAAGGCGGTTTCTGATGATTCACGGTTTCAGGAGAACCACTAGGAGCAGAGCGATTATGTTTTCGCTAATTTTT
>JAAUTN010000651.1 GCA_012031415.1 Leptolyngbyaceae cyanobacterium SM1_4_3
ATCAGGCTGGCTATGCCTACAGCTTTGAAACCTGGCAGGGCGATCGCCTGGCAGGTGGCATTCTCGGCATTGTGATTGGGGCTGCTTTTTATTGGAGAGTCAATGTTTTATGTCATTCCTGAAGGCTCTAAGGTGGCAATGGTGAAACTAGTAGAAAAGTTGCGATCGCGCCACTTTCACCTGTTTGATGCTCAAATGATGAACCCCCACCTGGAGCGATTTGGAGCCTATTACATTGCCAACCGGGAATACAAGAATTTGCTCAAACAGGCGCTACACCATCGCTGCTCTTTAATCTAGTTTCGCTCTAGCCATCCATCATCCCCAGGGGAGATGTGAATCGGATAGGACTCTCAAGATAATCGTTACAAATATTTTTGTGTAACAGCTTGAACTTAGAGTGCCGATAGTCAGCAATTTTTAGTGAGGAAGGGCGATCGCAATGGCAGATTTAGACCAGCTTGCCTTATTTCAAGAAGATACTCTCCTGTGGAATCGTTGGAGAAAAGAAAACCCCCAAGTTAGACCCGACTTTACAGGAGTTGACTTCAGCGGACTGGATCTTAGAGGACACAACTTCAGCGGTGTTGACCTGACCGATGCTAACTTTCGTGGCGGCGACTTAATCAAAGCTGACTTCAGCGAAGCCACTCTAGATGAAGCTGACCTCAGCAATAGTGAATTAATCAAAACCGATTTTAGCAATGCCAATCTGGTGAATGCAGATCTCAGCGAAACAGGAACTCAACACTCTGACCTTAGCGGCGCAAACCTGATGGAGGCGAATCTGATTGGCGCTGACCTCAGCGGCTCAAATGTAATCGGCGCAAACCTGAGCAACGCTGACCTGATTGGCGCAAATTTCAGCAACGCCAGCCTGGTCAAGGTCAATCTCAGCCATGCTGACTTGAGTGGCGCAAATCTGAGCAATGCAAGTCTAATCAAAGCCAACCTGACGGGGGCTAGTTTAATCGGCGCAAACTTGAGCGGCGCAAACCTCAGCGGCGCAAACATTAGTGGGGCTGACCTCAGCGGCGCAACCCTGGAAGGCACAGTCATGCCCGACGGCAAAGTTCATCATCAGCCTGCCCAGAGCAGCCAGTAGTAGATGATCACTGTACTTGTACAAGGTTGAGACAAAAAACAAAAAAGGGGGTGGGGCATTACTCCATCCCCTTTTTGTCTTGACTTGAAGGGTTAGTACTAGGTCTAGCGCAGCGCAAAGCGACGCACGGCAAATAGGCTACCCATCAACCCTACGGTGCTTCCTAAAATTAGTAGCGCCAGGGGCAGGAGAAGGGTCTGCTGGCGGGTCAGGTCTGCCCCGTTCCTTAAAAACTGAATAAATTCCGGCTGCTGAGCTAGCAAACTGCTGACAAACTGCTGCACACCCGCAATCAGGCTCCAGGAAATCACGGCTCCGGCAATTCCAAAGGCAATGCCCTGTAGGATAAATGGCAGATAAATCCAGGCTGTGGTTGCGCCAACTAACTGCATGACTTCAATTTCTCGCCGACGCGCCATGACAATCAGGCGAATGGTGGTGGTGATGACTGCGATCGCCGTCAAGGTCAAAATTGCCGTCACGCCAAAGCTGACCCAGTTTAATCCCTGGTTGAGTTGAGCAATTCGCTGAACCGCCTCATCCACGTACTGGACTTCATCAACTCCCTGCATCGCAGCCAGCTTCTCAGCTAGAACAGGCACCTCTTCTGACGCTCTAGCTTTGACTTTAACTTCATCAACCAGCGGATTGCCGTTAAGCTGCTGGGTTGCCCCTTGAATATCTGAAACGCCCATGTCTTTTACCAGCGCTTCCCAGGCCTGTTCTTTAGAAGTTGTCGCAAGTCCAGAAACCTCTGGCATTGCTTCAATCAAAGGTTTTAGCGTGTCTGCCTGAACTCCAGTTTCCAGGTAAACTGACACTTCAAGCTGGCTGCCAAACTGGTTAAGCAAACTCTCTAGCTGCCAGGACGATTGAAGACTTACGCCAAACAAGAACAGCAATACCGTGACCGTGCTAATCGCTGCCCAATTCATCCAACCGCCCCGCTTTAGCCCCAGCAAGGTTTCGCGCAGCAGATAATCTGATTTAGTGAGAAATTGCAGCACGCAGCCTCCAATTAAAAGTGATGAGTTGAAGAATGAGGGGATGAACTCATAGATTAAATCAACTCGGTCTTTTCGTAAAACGATTGAAAGTTTGCTAGCGGTATCTGTAAAGTGCTTTAGATTCAGGTAGTGTGATTGAATCTGTCTGTTGAGGAGTGCGTCTATGCCTGCTGAAGTGACTGTCATCAATCATCCACTGATTCAGCACAAGCTGACCTTGATGCGGCGGGTTGAAACCAGTACGGCTAAGTTTCGATCGCTGCTTAAAGAAATTAGTATGCTGCTAGCGTATGAAGTCACCCGCGATTTGCCGCTCAAAACCGAACGCATTCAAACGCCAATGTCGCCGATGGATGCTCCCATTTTGGCTTCAGAAAAGAAAATGGTTATCGTCTCTATCATGCGGGCGGGGCAAGGAATTTTGGATGGAATGTTAGAACTGATGCCGTCAGCTAGGGTGGGGCACATTGGTTTGTATCGCGATCCCAGCACTTTGGTGGTGATTGAGTATTACTTTAAGGTGCCGCATGACATTGAAGCGCGAGATATTTTAGTTGTCGATCCGATGTTGGCAACTGGAAACTCGGCAGTTGCAGCGGTGCATCGCCTAAAAGAAACGAACCCAAGCTCCATCAAGTTTGTCTGCCTGCTAGCTGCCCCAGAAGGAATTAAGCATTTTCATACCCAACATCCCGATGTCCCGATCTACACCGCAGCGGTTGATCACAAGCTAGACGAGCATGGCTACATTTTGCCTGGATTGGGAGATGCGGGCGATCGCCTCTTTGGGACGAAGTAGTTTCAGGCGATCGCCCCGATTGCCTTCAGCGCAAAATCTGCTCGATCGCATTTGCCACAACGCGATCAGGAGTGGAAGCCCCAGACGTAACGCCGACCACAATTTCACCGTGTGGCAGCCAGTTCTCACAAACTTCTAGATCTCGGTGCAGCGGTTTGTGTTCAACCTGATTGCCGGGGCCAATCCGCTCGGCGCTGTCGATGTGGTAGGAGGGAATGCCCCGCTCGGTGGCAATTTCCTGTAAGTGAGTTGTGTTGG
>JAAUTN010000652.1 GCA_012031415.1 Leptolyngbyaceae cyanobacterium SM1_4_3
AAATTATCCTTCCAGGTGATCCTGAATTTGATTGACTTTGGGTTTAAACTTGCCTCCAAATTGGGGTCAAGTTGCCCATCAAACATGGGGGCAAACTGCCTGTATTGCCAGGGCTGAATCTGGTTTGCTAGAAGCGGTTTCAGGTGAGGAGTTAATTGAATATTTGGAGGGTGGTGAGTACGATCAGCGGTTGGCAGAAATTGATGAAGATGAGTTTGAGGGTGATGAGTTTGAAGGTGGGTGGTGATGTGGCGATCGCTTGGTTCCATCACCCCTACCCTGACGTGGCAATTGTTTAACCTTCCCACGTTCAGTGACACCTTTCGTGTCACTTATGGCGGCAATGTTGCTGGAGCCAACACGTTTGCTTATTTGAGGCAATATTTGTCTAGCGATGTTGTTACAAAGTCTATTCGCCTCTATCCCAAAACTCAACAGGAAGTGATTGAATTACCCATCCCTTTAAGCTTGCGTGACACAGGGCAGGTTCTCTGCTATCTCGGAGCGATGAAGTTCCCAGCGCGGCGATTTCGCTACCAGTTGCCTGATACAAACTGGACGCTGACTATTGAGGAATGGCTATGAACACTGAGCTAATAGGCATTCTAGGCACACTCTGCGGAATTGCGTTTGGTGGGATGGCTACCTGGTTGAATGTGCGATCGCGGGTCAAACAGACTCGTGAAGAATGGCGTGAAAGGCTTGAAGCTGAGTTACAGCGTGATGCAGAAAACAAGGTTAAAGCTTATGCCGCAGAGCGCGACTTTCAACATATTAAGCGCAACTATGAGCAAGCTTTAGAGGCTATGAAGGAGTTGCAGCATGATGTTGATGAGAACACACGAACTTTGATTGAAGTGAAGGCTTTAGTGCTGGCAATTTCTAATAGATTTGAGGGCCTAGCTGCCAGGATTGACGGAAATACTGGTGGATGGGGAAGGAGAGAGAGCTAGCGCTTTTTAACCTTCCTTTGGCTCTTTATCACGAATTCAATTTGGTATAGGTAAGCAGCAGTAATAAACCATACCCAGGAAAAGTTTAGAAGCACTTTTTCAATGTTAAGTTGATAAGTTGCGGTTTTTGTGAAATCAACTGCTTCAGTCGCAAGAACGTGACCAATGAAAGCCAACAAAACAGGTAGTGCAGACAGTGTTGCTATGCTGAAGTTTTGAAGGATTCTACGCCAATTTGTGGAGGGCTTGAGCCATTTAGGAGGTTTAGACCACAGTAAACGCAGAAGTAGTGAGAAAAGTAAGGTTAACAGCAGATACCATACAGCACCTCCCAGCAAACATAGAAAGGCGATGCATAATATCGCGGTGGAGCCTGCGTTTTGGGTGATCGCTAAAGCAACAGACGCGGCGGTGTATTGCCAAAAGCCAAAGGTGAAAACTACAACGCCTCCCAGGTAGCTTGGAATAGCCAGTTTTAAGGCATTTAGCCAAGACGTGTGATGGGGAAACAGAATTGAGTGTTTCATGGGTATCCTTAAGTTGATAGTTACGCTTGCAAGACTCCCTCGGTTCACGGATGCCGGGGGAGTTTCGTCTTAAAGATGCCCAATGAAGCGCAAATGAAAACGCCCCAGCAGCGCCAGGGCGTTTGTAGTGTTATGGAGTTTGAAGAATTTATGCTGCTACGGGTTTTGCCTTAGGAAGCCCACGCGGACATCTAACGGCTGTATCAGGCTCAATTTGTTGTACTAACGCTTCCCATTCATCAGCCAGGTAGTCAGAATCTATTAGGGATTCTGGATCGTGTCGCTCATGCTTCAGTAAAGCATAGAGAGATACTTTGTTATCAGATTTTGACTGACGATATCGAAGTTCTGGAGCGTAACCCATCTTCTCAAACAGGGACAGAGCCTCAGTCACGGTCATATTTTGAATTTCGCTGAGACAGACGTACAGAAACACCTCTCCGGGTTTCGGGACAATTGGTAAATCAAGTTGGTTCATTCCACTTCTCCTTGAAACGTACATTCGTATTTTTTGCCAGAGCCAACCTTTTTAACACCTATTACAGTAACCGTTGTTCCTCCATCTTGAGTTGCTTTTTGTGCTAACGATTCGCACTTGCGACGGGCTTCAATTTCACTGTCTGCCCAGACGTAATCTGACCAAGTTTCGGTTTGAGCTTCTGGGTCATTTAACATTGGGTCAATGGGTGGGGCCATCGGCTGCGACGCAGGGGGAGCCGATGCGCCACTGCCAATGGCGATCGCCCCTCCTGTATTTCGGACGCTTTCAGGCTCGGTTACACAGCCCATGAGGGCAACAATACACAATAGCAGTAGTCCTGCCAGATTGAGTCGCTTCATCTAACTATCTCCCCTATGGATTGCTAATGCCGTAGCCAGTGGCGATCGCCCCGTTATACCAGACTGCGACCCAATTGTTAGTGCCTTCAACCTGGTAGTAGTCGGCGGCTGCGTCTCGTTTGGCGGGGAAGCCCAGGCGAGATGAAATCGCGTCATAGCTCTGAGGAAAGGACAGGTGTACTAGCGCCGTCAGTTCTTGCTCGGTGAGGGTGCCCTCTACGCCATATGGCTGAGCCGAGGGCGGCGGTGCGGTAAAGGTGGTGAGGGCCACAGCCTCTCCCCCCAGAGAAACGGATTCACACCCAGCTAGCAGGCTGAGGAGGGCAAGCAAGGAACCATGCCCCAAAGGATGCAACCAAAGTTGCTTTAAAGGCGTTATTCGGCTCATGATCAAAGTCTCCTGACTTGTGTTGTGGAGGTGCCCGGACTGGACTGTGCAAAGGTGAAGTCCGGGCATAAATTGCGGGACGCTTCCCGCGACGGGTGGGTATGTGCGATGTCAACCTGCCTCCGCTACTAAGCCCTGATGGATTACAGAACCATCTAAGACTGTTGGCTGTGCCCTTCACACCCCTTACCGCTGGCTTGACCCGTTTCGCCTCACGCGTCCTGGTGAGGCTCGTCAGGCGAGTTTCTTCGTGCTGCAATCAGAGCAAGTTGTTCTGACACTTCAGATTTCATTTGCTGAGCAATTTCAGCCCATTCCTCCTCTGGCGTGACAGCCCGGATGAGTTGGGCGATCGCCTCTCCCAATTTCTCAGGGTCGATGTCTGCGGTAAGCGCAATGTTGATTTTGATAGTGTTGGTCATTCGGCTCCTTCAGAATTTTCAAGTAGTAAAACCCGCTG
>JAAUTN010000653.1 GCA_012031415.1 Leptolyngbyaceae cyanobacterium SM1_4_3
TATTAGCAAAGCGACATACCAGCTTTGACCTCTCATTTTTACCTCTACCGATGAATCTCTTAGAAATCTATGTAGACATTAAACGCATTAGTTGCTAAAGTAAAGTAGTTACCTTTTAGTAACCCTATAACTTACGAGAAACTAGGGCAGCTATGGCAGAGTCGGAATGTGCTCCCCTTGAAAAACTGCTTAACCAAATTTCAGGGCAGTGGACGATGTACATATTATGGATTTTGGATACCAATGGAACTATGCGCTTTGGTGAGTTAAGACGCAAGGTTGATGGCATTTCACCTAAAGTCCTGACACAGCGATTGCGAATGCTAGAAGAAATCGGGATCATTCACCGTAGCTATGCATCCACGATTCCACCCCAAGTTTCTTATGGATTGACTGAACGTGGTAAGGAGCTATCTAAGCCGCTTTACGACCTCTGTGATCTGGCTTCACGCTGGTATGGTGATGAGACAACTACGTAAACACTCACCGATCACCCATCAAGGCAATCCTGACCAGTGACTTAAAAAGCCTAACGTTCCCAATCACCCGCCGCAAATATCCTCGAACGCTCACAGACAACCTTTCATCGGTCGGGTGCATTGGGGTTGTTATGCCGCCGTGCTAATCCCCACTAATCTCTACTAACTTTTCACCAGAACGTAGCAACTCTAGTGTTTTTGGTAGAACTGAACTCAATATCTCCCTTAGCTTCGTATTTGAGGTATTGCCGCAAGTCAACCAGATGATTTGTGGTGGTGATCCCCATCGCTCAACTAAATCTACGAAATCACTATCTTTCGTCATGAAAATTACTCCTTGAGCCTTTGCGGCCTCAAAGATTTCAGGGTCTTCTGCATCTCGCAGACCAAGATCCCGTAATGCCAATGCTGTAACCCCAAAAGTATTTGTGATCCAGATTGCTATTGCCGGAGACAGATGTGCATCGATCCAAATAGTTGTCATGCCACCAATATAGGATGGTTCAATTTACGTGCTGCATATGTTAAAGAGGCTCGTATATCATCTATTTCTAAATCTGGCAAGTCTTCTAAAATCTCATCAGCACTTAAGCCTGCTGCGAATAAATCTAGAACATCAGACACTCGAATTCTCATCCCACGAATACAGGGACGACCACCACATTGCTTCGGATTTACTGTAATTCGTTCAAGTAGTTTTGACATTTGAAGAAGCCTCCATAAAATCAGCATCTATCGAAAAGTCCGCTCATTCATTTCCTCGAAAAACAACTCCTCACTTTGAGTTGCCATCCGTAACGCTATGCGGTCTTGTAAAATTCTTGAATTAAAGTTCCTACGAACCTCTTCGTCTACACGATTAAGCAAAATGGTATTTCGTGCCCAGCGTGATTCATCTGACAGTCAGCAGTCATAATGCGAAGCATATTTTCTAGATGGTCTTCATGTACTTCAAAACCAAATACTTTATTTCTAGGCTTGAAAATACCTCTTAAAACGCGAGTTGCAGCGCCGTTCAGAAAGGAAGATAATGTTCCCCTAGAACTCTCGCCCTGATTTCTGTTAGGAGCATTGCTATTTGACAAGTGATCGTAAAGCGTTTCTATGATGAAGAGTTCTCCTGTTCTTAAGGCACGGGCGAAGGTTGAAAAGACCACATTTGCCTTAATATTTTTCATAACTCCGATGCATTGCTTACCACTGGCGAATAGGCTTTCATAAAGATCCACACCTTCCTGTGTAGCTACAAGCCACTCATATACCAGCGTCCCATCAAAAAATATATAGGCTTCTAAACGTGATCGAAATTGAGTGAGTTGCTCATCCGAAGTGAAAACAACAATCGCTTTATTTGCCCTTGGTTCTTGAGCAAGTAGTGTTAATCCGAGAGGTGAAAGTGCGCTCTCTTGCAGCGTGCCGTCTGGACTCAGCTTAATTTTGAAAATAAGCTTTGGGTTCAAACGAAACGGTGAAGTCTTTTGCTTGGAGCGTTGAGTCAGACCCGAAATTTGATCTAGCAGTTGCCGACCATGACTGCCGCGATCACTTCTGCGGGAGCCAAAACCACCACCGCCCCTGCCACGTCGTGGTAACTCAATACTGGTTCTCGGCAACTCTAGGTGCTCAAACTGACTCACAATTCTCTGCCTCTACGGAATTTTCTGAGTTTGCTATTATACGGTTTCTCTCTAAATAACGCCCTACAGCAGTTTTTAAGTCAGCGTGAGTAAGCTCTCGATCTCCGCGAAGAATAACAGTTTTAATTGTGTCAATACAGATGCGTTCAATATCTGCACCAGTTGCCATTTCTAAGTCAGCAGCAAAATCCTTAAGATTAATAGTAGAGTGTCGAATTCTGGAAAGATATCGTTTCAACAGTGCCATCCTAAGTTCCAGATCAGGCTTTCCAAAGAAAAGAACTTCGTCAAATCTTCTCCAAACGGCATTATCTAATAAGGATTCATGATTCGTTGCTGCAATGAATAAGCTGTTACTGTTTGAGGTGTCAATGAGCTGAAGTAGGCTATTGACAAGCCGCTTAACCTCGCCATGTTCATTGAGCGTGTTACGATCTCTAGCGATCGCATCAAACTCATCAAATAGAACAACCCATTCGCCCTTTTCAACATAGTCGAAGATTTTCTTTAGATTAGTGGCGGTTTCCCCCAAATAAGATGAAAATACTGCTGTTAGGTTGACATAGACTAAGGGTATTCCTAGAGTCCCAGAAAGTACTTTGGCAGTTAATGTTTTGCCACAGCCTGGAGGACCGCAAAATAAAAGTTTTGATTTTGGTCGCAATCCATAAGCTTCTAAAATTTCCTGCTTTCGGTTTTCCAACGTCACACGCTGCAAAACTTCCAGGTTATCCTGATTCAGAACAACATCATCCCAAGTTAAATCAAATGGACTGATATCAATTAGGGATAACCCTGTCTCCCTATCTTTCGGAACCTCAGGATAATTCTTGTAGAGAGTATTACTGACAGACAGAGCTTTAGAATGACCATTTTGCAGAATCCTTTCTAAATCTCTGGCGAGTAAATTATGATTCTTACTTTTCTCTTCTTGGATTAGTTCCATAGCCGCAGCATAAAATCCTTCTCTCTCATTGCGAGAGAAGCTTTGGAAAAGCTTTCTTATGATTTCTCCCCTCGCCATATTCTGAAGCTGCGCTCAACTCTATT
>JAAUTN010000654.1 GCA_012031415.1 Leptolyngbyaceae cyanobacterium SM1_4_3
TTGATCTGTTCAAATTGCTCGTCCGTGAGGTAATACCATCGATCCATGCCCAACTCCTCTAGCCGTGGGTGACAGCCAGCAGTTTCGAGCACGAAGCATATTTTGTGAACACGGCCTAAAACTGATTCAGCAGTTTTTCATATTCAGTGTGTGGGCCTATCCAAAACCAAACAATTTCATTGTTATTCATGATACCTACAGCACGATAATCAATATTGATTCTAGCTGAATAGATAGGATCGGTTTCGTGAACCCGTTTAAACTGTAACCCAGGATAGTAAGGGTCAGTGATAAACTGTCTATAGGCAATTCTCGTTTGTGACCTGACGGAATCAGGCAGTTTTACAAGAGCCTTACGAAAACTTTGCGTAGTGTGAGAAATCATAAAGTGTCAGGATCAAGTAACTTGGTTTTACCTGCTCTATGTTCTGCTAATGCTTCTTTAGCGAGTTGACTTAATAAATCCTGGGAATCGCTAAATGCTTTATCCCAACGCTGTTCAGATGCAATTTCATCTAGCATCCAACGTGCAAAAGAGTCTTGCTGTGGCTCGGTCAATTTAGAGATTTCATTAAAAGCTTTTTCAAGAAGCTTTGTCATATAAAAATCCTCAAGTCGTTTAGTAATCTATAGGTCTGCTTTTAGAGCCGCTTAAGCAGGTTATCATACTCAGCATGAGCGCCTATCCAAAACCAGTAAATTTGACCATTTTCCCATAGACCCAGAGTGCGATAACCGATACCGATACGGGCTGAATAGATGGGCTGCTTCCCACTAACGCGCTTGAATTGAAGGCTATTGTGATAGGGATCAGTATGCCAAATTGCATAAGCTCGACCCGCTTGCTCCTGTACCTCTATCGGAAGTTGACTAAGCAGTTCCCGAAACTCTTCAGTAACACTTGATTTCATGAAACTTTTTCAATCGAAAAAACATCATCAAGTGGCATGGTTTTACCGGCAGCAATACTGAGTCGTACCTTATCGGCTAAACAGTCCCATTGGGTATCAGTAGTGGTCGTAAAGCGTGTATTCCATGCTTGTTCATCATCTATCTCGCTGAGTAAACGGGTTGCAATAGCATCTTGCACTTCCGATGGAAGCATTTTAACAGCGGTAATAGCTCGCTCAAGTAATTCGGTCATCATTGAAGTCCTTTTTACATAAGAAGAAATAGTTATGGTGCAGTCTCCAAAGCAGCAGTCCGTTAAGCAGGGTGATTGATCGTCGGGTTGCGAAAACGTGGCAACTCAATCTACGATGCTGCTTCGCCTGCCGTGCGTAGCGGTCTATGGTGAAGCGCACAGTTAGGATCGTTGATTGCTTTCATCGAGTCGAGAATCAGGTAACGCTGTCAAAATAGCTCTTAATACTCTATTTACAGCCTCAGATGTCTTAAATATCTCAGCTACATCAGGGTCTAAAGTTACGGTAATTTGTACTTGTGGTTGCATAGCAGCAAATCTGTTAGGCTTTGCCTTTGAGTAATCAAAGTTATATTCAGGTAGAATATCTTGTGTCTTCTTAATATGTTCTTTGCTCTTCATAATCTTTACGCTCCTTTGCCGTAGTTTGCCTTGCACTGATTATTCTGATAACTCCGGGTGATCTTTCTATAAAAGACACCATCAGAAGTCTTTGGTTAGTTGAATGGCCGATAATCAGTTCTCTTTTCTCTTCAAGTGAATTCCATTCATCATCAAAATGTAAGCCAGTGTGTCATTAAAGACTGTTTTGGCTTCATCGAAATTAACACCATGCTTTTTAGTATTCGTATGCGCTTTTTTTAAATCCCATTCAAATTTCATTATTATATCTCTTTATATTCATCTGAGCCGCGCCTTGCCGTCATTTATATCACCAATACTCGTCAATAGCGCGGTCTCCAATGCAGCAGCCTGTTAAGCAGGGTGATTAATCGTCGGGTTGCCAAAGGCAACCCAAACTATGCGGCTTAATAACCTGCTTCACCTCTCAGTGTAGCGGGTTTAAGCGCAAGCACAGAGTTAGGCTGCCTGTCTAGGCAATGGAAGCTGAAACCTTCCAGCGACTACACCTGCTACGGTTAAATCTTCGTCAAGATTTTCCCATCTGAGTGCATATCCACCCACCTCTACCTGAACTTCTTTAAGCTGACTTTCAGAGGCTTGGCTAAGAATCCGAAAGCGATCAGCAGGGAAACCCACTATCCGCCCATCTGTTAATTCAAGATAAATCATCCGTTTCTCTGCCCAAGCTTTGATAGCGACAGGTTCTATTTCAACGACTGTGGTATTCATGGCATTTATCGATCAAGGTTTGCCAATTTTCAAATATGAGTCTTTCAATTTCTCTTAAATCATAGGGAGGCACACCACGATTGCGGGCTAAGACTATAGGAACAAGCCAAAATTTGCATTCACCGCTAGAGCAACGCACATGAATGTGAGGAGGTTCATTTCCTTCATCTCAATAGAAGTGGAAACGAAAACTTCCAATTCTCAGAACTGTTGGCATCTGTATCCTTATATCGGTAGCCGTTCTGATCCGCGCCTTGCTGTTCTTTAAAGTCAACGACCATAGCCAATAGCGCGGTCTCCGGCGCAGCAACCCGTTAAGCAGGTTGATTGATCGTCGGGTTGCCATAAACACGTCAACCTCACCTATGCGGCTGCAAAAAAATTTGCATGTCAGGTTGAAGCAATTGTTAGCCGAATTTAATTTTTATAAGTTGAATTACAATATGGGTGAGCTATTTGACCATTTCTAGTGTGCCTAAACCACCGTCTTGTTTTCTTTCTATATGATCTATGGTAATAGAGTTTATATGGATCAAACCATTACAAATTTTGCATTTTGGCGCTCCATCAATAACTTCTTTAATGTAGATAGCACTTTTTTTCTCCCTACTGAAAGTGGATTTTATTGTTTCTATTTCATTTTCTTTAGAAAATGATAAGAATTTAAAATCTGCTTCACTAGATATTTCTTCAAGTGATTCATCAACTGTTTTCCAATATTTAATAAATTTAATAATTTGAAATAAAAGTTACTTATGTGCTTTGCACTTGATATAGCACTTCGATATTTTCTAAATATTTGTTGAATAACATAATCATAGTTATAAATTGCAGATTCAAATAGCTCCCTATTTTTTGTAAATAATTCAAATTTACCCTGCTTTT
>JAAUTN010000151.1 GCA_012031415.1 Leptolyngbyaceae cyanobacterium SM1_4_3
GGTTCTAAATCAGTTCTAGGATGGCAGGTTGTGAGGGGCGAATCTTCGTGAGGTTAGCCTCTCATCACCCGTTTGAGGTTGGTGTGTAGCCACACTAGATTTTCAGGACGAGCAAAAAGTATGAAAAGAAACATTTTGTCTCAGAAAAGTGTAATTTTTAATTTAACTTAACGTTTGCCAGAAGAGGGATTAAAATCAAGCAATTTTGCTGAGTCATATTGAGTTGAATGCTGAGATGCGATCGCCCTGAAGTTGTTTATAACAGCTATATGTAGTAGTTCTACATCATTTGCGGGATGAGGCGGTGCTGCCTGTTAGAGCCAATTTAGGTTTGCTACGGCAGTTCCCAATGATACGTAAACTTTCATTTCTCAGATAGCAAGATATTGAAGCCCACCGTCTGCAACTTCCCTTTGAGCAGAAACCGTTGAGACTTTTGAAGCATTTCTGGGTAAAAAAGTTTAAGGATCAGTCAGGAAAAATTTCTCACTTTCGTGGAGCTTGGTGAGCTACCAAGGAGCAACTTAGATGGAAATTCTACGGGTTATTGTTACAGGCACTACGGGAGCCGGAAAAACCAGCTTCGTTCATGCTGTCAGCGAGATTGAGGTGATCAGATCCAAACCCCCCACTGCTGATAGCATTAATTTGCAGAAGCAAAGTATGTCAACGCTCGATTTTGGTCGGTTGACCTTTGACGATCGCCAAATGCTGCACCTGTACGGCATTCCTGGCAATCCGCAGCTTGATTTTATGTGGGATATTCTAGTTCATCGGGCCCACGCCTGCATTGTTTTAATGGATGCTCATCGTCCTCAAGATTTTCGCTTGACCCGTCGTATCGTCAGCAACCTGAAGCGGCGGAGCAGAGTACCGATGATTGTTGGGCTGACCCATGCCGACTGTCCCGATGCCTGGTCGATCGCCAATGCAGAGTTGGCATTGGGTCTCACAAGTGAGCAATATCGCTCTCCAGTGGTTATTGTCAATGCTACGCAGCCAGAATCTGTACTCAGAAGTTTACTGATTTTGACGCATGAGATGATTAACGCGCCAGACCAAAATCGAATGCCGTTGGCCCTCGCCAAGCGCTGAGCTGAATATCTTTCAGTCGAGTATCGACGATTAGCTGGAGTAGTTGGCAGATGTAGTTTCGCTATGGGTTGCTGGAGATTGCGTCGGTGTCCCCAATTTCCTCAATTTTGCCCTAGTTCATCACCAGGATGCGATCGCTGACAAATTTCACTACGTTCAAATCATAGGAGATGAAAACAGTCGAATGAGTTATTCTAAGGCTGACCTGTACAGGCTTCCAAGAAAACATTTGTGCAGGTTAAACGATTGGATTGGCTGCTTTTGTCGGTTGGCTTAGCTACCTTTACCGCATCAGCGATCGCACCTCCAAACAACTCTAAAACCTCCCTGCCTAGCTCTCTTTGCCTTGCCCATGACCCCTACCAAACTCCCCCTCCCCCGTCGCCTTCAACCCTCGCAAAACCCTAGCCTTTCCGCTCAGATGATGTGGGTTGGCATCTTCATTACCCTGCTGTTTCTGCTGGTTGCACTTTTTACCCCCCTAATGGAAGCTTGGGGTTGGCTACGAAACCCAACTGAAACGCTCACCAACCCGCTACATCAACCCCCCTCAGCAGAATATTGGTTTGGCACTAGTCGTCAAGGTTATGACGTTTTTTCGCGGGTGCTGTTTGGGGCACAGTCAGCGATACTGGTGGTGGTTCTGGCAACAGCGCTGAGCCTGGCGATCGGGGTTCCTCTGGGAATGCTTAGCGGCTACCTGGGCGGCAAGCTCGATCGGATACTGGTATTTCTAATGGACACTATCTACACCCTGCCCGGACTGTTGCTTTCGGTAACGCTAGCATTTATCGTCGGGCGAGGGGTGTTGAATGCGGCGATCGCCATCAGCATTGCCTATGTGCCGCTCTACTACCGCGTTGTTCGCAACCACACGGTCAGCGTCAAAACCGAAGTCTTCGTGGAAGCAGCGCAGGCTATGGGAGCCTCAACCTGGACAGTGCTATCTCGTTACCTGTTCTTTAACGTGATCCAGAGCGTTCCTGTCCTGTTTACGATGAATGCCGCTGATGCTGTTCTTACCCTCGGCAGTCTTGGCTTCCTCGGTTTGGGCTTACCCGAACCTACACCCGATTGGGGTTCCGATCTGCGTCAGGCGTTGGATGCCCTCCCCACTGGCATCTGGTGGACAGCCCTGTTTCCTGGGTTAGCCCTTACTCTTCTAGTTGTAGGACTTTCCCTGATTGGTGAAGGGCTAAATGAATGGGTAAATCCACTGCTGCGGCGAGAAAATTGGGGACAGAAGAATTAAAAACTTAAGGATCGTGAGCTAATTAACCTGAAGCTGAAAATTCCTAGCTTTGCATTTTGAACTCAGTATTAACAACCACCGTCGCCCCCGTATAATTGGCAGTCAGGAAAGGTTTACTCAATCCACCGTACTGAAATATTGAAGTTCAAAACATGGGGAATCCGAGCGCTGCCGATCGCCAACATTCTTGTCAGCAGGTTATTGGTGTTGACTTGGGGGGGTCAGCGATTAAATTGGGGCGCTTTGGCGCGGATGGCACCTGTTTTCAAACGCTGACCGTGCCAACTCCACAACCCGCATACCCAGAATTAGTGCTGACGGCAATGGTGGATGCGATCGCCCAACTCGATCCGCAGGGGCAAAGTGGGGCGATCGGCGTTGGCACTCCCGGACCGACCGATGCCGAGGGACGAATTGCCAGAGTTGCGATTAACCTGGAAGGCTGGCACGACATTCCCCTGGCAGACTGGCTAGAATCAAAACTCAGCATTCAAACTATTCTCGCCAACGATGCTAACTGCGCCGGACTGGGAGAGTTTTGGCTGGGGTCAGGGCGCTATTTTCGCAACTTGATTCTGTTGACACTGGGAACGGGCGTTGGCGGAGCCGTAATTCTGGATGGCAAACTGTTTACCGGACATCACGGCACCGCTGGCGAACTAGGCTTAGTCACGCTCAACATGGATGGGCCAGAATGTAACAGCGGCAATCGTGGCTCGCTGGAACAGTACGCTTCGATTCAGGCAATTCGTCGCCGCACAGGGCTAGAGCCAGACGAGTTGGGACGCAGAGCTAAAGCTGGAGATGCAGAAGCGATCGCCTTCTGGCAAGATTACGGCCGTCACCTGGGAGCAGGGCTAGCCAGCCTAATTTATGTCCTCACCCCGGAAGTAGTGATCGTCGGCGGCGGCATCAGCGCCAGTGCTGAGTACTTTTTTTCTGCAACGCTGGCAGAAGTTGAGCGTCGAGTTTTACCCAGTTCCCGCACAGGGCTACAGCTATTACCTGCTCAATTGGGCAACAAAGCTGGAATTGTGGGAGCCGCAAAACTGGCGTGGCAGAAGGTGTTGACAACGGGGTAGGCTGAGGGAAAGGATGAGAAATGAGGGATGAGGGATGAAGTTGCCGGAGGATAATAATCAGGAGAAGGAACCGCGGGAGCAAGCTCTGCTGGCTCAGCTTCAGCAAACTCAACTGGCATATCACCTGGCGGTTGAGATGGGGCAGTTTAAGGCGGGTTTTTTGGCACGGACTTCCCATGAGTTGCGATCGCCCCTTAACAACATCATTAGCCTGCATCAGCTTATTCTTTCCGATTTGTGCGATAGCCCAGATGAAGAGCGAGAAGCGATCGCCCAAGCTCAAGTAGCTGCCTCTAAAATGCTAGCCCTACTGGATGAATTAATCAGCGTTGCCAAAGTTCAGCACGGCACCTATGAAATGCAAATTCAGCCGTTGCGGTTAGCAGACGTGTTGGACGAAGTTCACGCCCTCACCCACCTTCAAATTCAAGATCGCGGACTGCGGCTGGAGATTGATCTTCCCGATCCAGAGACTTACATCCTGGCTGATCTCCGCTGGCTTAGACAAGTCCTAGTTAATTTAATCGATCCCGCCGTTTCTCAGGTAATGGAGGGCAGCATTCACCTGACGACTCAGGTGATTCCAGAATTTCAGCGGGTTCACATTCAGATTCGAGACCAGCGCCCCAATCATCTCTGGAGCGAGCCACTTAGCCTGTCCCATAGTTCTAATGCTGGAATCCCTTCTCAGTCAGCTCCCTCTACCGCTCATTCACAAAACCTACCCATAAAGCCTTCCTTCGGACTGTCTTTGCTGGTCAACCAGTCTTTAATTGAGAAAATGCACGGTCGGCTAGAGGTTTCTACACTGCCAGTACCCGTTTCAGATTTGGAAGCTGCTATGCCCCCGCTTACCCAAATTCAGTGTTCTATTCCCTGGATGGTACCCGAATAAGCCACTTTTCCCCAATTCCTAAATTTTGGCGTACTATTCTGCTTTGTGACTGTAAATACACTATTCCCATCGGTTAACTGTGCTTTTCCTAACTTCAAGGCGTACTGCAAGATTGAAGGGGCGATCGCCCCACTTTTTCTCCTTCTTCTCAACCGGATTCGCTCTGAGCCTGCTACTCACCTTCCTTGCAACTGGATTCACTGCCTGCTCAATGGGTAGCAACAGTAACGTCATCGAACTCACCCTGGTATCCAACGCTGTCACCGAAGCCGCCTACCGGGAAATCATGCCGCTGTTCGCTGCGGATTGGGAACAAAAGCACCAGCAGCGGGTAGTGTTTAACCAGAGCTATGGCGGCTCGGCAACGCAAGCGCGTGCAGTAATTGAAGGGCTGCCAGCCGACATCGTAGATCTGGCATTGGCGCTGGATGTCGAAAAAATTGAAGCAGCAGGGTTAATTCAGCCAGGATGGGAAGATCGAGCGCCGAATGGGGCGATCGCCCATCAGTCTGTCGCTGCCTTAGTCACCCGTGATGGCAACCCCAAATCTGTTTCAACCTGGGCAGACTTGGCGCAAGATGATGTTAGCGTCATCACCGCAAACCCACGAACTTCAGGAGGAGCCAGATGGAATTTTTTGGCGCTATGGGGTTCGATCACCCAAACGGGCGGCGACCAGCAAGCTGCCCTTAGCTACGTAGCTCAGGTCTTTGGGAATATCCCCATCCTGCCCAGGGATGCCCGTGAAGCAACCGATGCCTTCTTTCAGCAGGGACAGGGAGACGTGCTGATTAACTATGAAAATGAGATCATTCTGGCAAAACTAAACGGACAGGATATTTCTTACTGGGTTCCTGAAACCAACATTTCAATTGATAATCCCGTTGCAATCGTTGATGCAAATGTCGATCAGCACGGCACCCGTGAAGTGGCTGAGGCATTTCTTCAGTTTCTCTTCACTCCAGTTGCACAGCGAGAATTTGCGCGATTTGGCTTTCGCCCCGTAGATACAGCTACCCAGGAAGAGCTTGCCGACCAGTATCCTCCAGTCAGCAACCTGTTCACGGTCAAAGATATGGGAGGCTGGAACACCATCCAGCAAAAATTCTTTGACGAAGGCGGAATTTTTGACCAGATTCAATCTGATCTTACCAAGTAGACAATTTCGCCTACTGTTTCTGTAAAGCCTCAGGAGATTTCTAAGGAATGCTGTGTGACCACACAACGGTAGGGGTGAGTCTAGCAGGCAAGACCCCTGGTAGAACTAGGATTCAACGCAAAACCCACCTCCAAAAACTAACGTTTCTAAGCCATGCTGTTTTCGATCGCCCAGCGTGCTAATTCCGTCCGATTGTGCAGTCCCGTTTTGCCCAGCATATTGCTGACATGGCTCTCGATTGTTCGCTGACTTACATTTAGCTCTTCAGCAATCTCACGGTTCGCCATTCCACGAGCAACAAACTGCACGACTCTTAGCTCAGTGGGAGTTAGTTCTACGTCAAACGGAACCTGAATCTTAGGACCACTATCAGATCCCTTATTTTGGTGCTGAATTAACCGGGAAGCTTGCTTCAGCGAAGACTCAACCTGAGCCACTAATTCTTCAGGCTCAAACGGCTTCACCATATAGACATCTGCTCCGGTATTTAGCCCTTTGACGCGGTCCTGGCTTTGCCCTTTTGCAGACAAAAATAACACCGGAATCCAGCTTGTCCGTGAGTCCTTTCGTACGTGTTCGACTAGCGAGTAACCGTCCATCTCTGGCATCATCACATCGCAAATGATCATGTCTGGAGTTTCATTTTCTAATACCTCCAGTGCTTCTCGGCCATTCTCTGCCGTAATCACCTCATACCCGCGAAATTCCAGGTAGTCCTTGACTAACAAAATTAGATTCGGATCATCATCAATCAGCAAAAGCTGTTTGTGATCTCCTGCACTGGTTTCCTTCATGCTTTACTACTCGCCACGCATAGGTCAAGAGTAACACTTACAGACAAAGTATTTGGTATTCTCACAGGACTTTTGAGTCCAGTTCAGGAGAGTCTGCTAATCTTAGGTTTTTCACATCAATACGCTGACTCTTTATTGTGTCGGATTCTAACAGTTTGCAGCCTAATTTTTCCAATTTTTTCCAATTTCCAATTTCCTCGTAATGTAATACTAATCCCCAGAATTAGATCTACAGATAGAGAGATCTGAAAGCTTAAACAAGTATAAGATTTACTCTATACCTGGTTTGGTTGTAAGAATTTGGGCTGACTCAGGTAAGGGATGAATAAGAAATGCGTACTGTGAAACAATGCGATCGCCCATCAAATGTTCTTGAATTATTTGCTCGATGACATCCGGGCTGGCACTGTGATACCAAACCCCATCTGGGTAGACGACCATAATTGGACCTTGCTGACACACACGCAAACAGTTTGCTTTAGTACGAAAGATGCAGGAAGGGCGATCGCCAGTCGGCACATCCAGCCTTAGCTCTTTCAACCGCTGCTTGAGATAGTTCCAGGACACCAGGCTAGCTTCCTTGTCACAACACTTTGGCACCGTTTGGTCGGCACAAATAAACACGTGCCGCTGAATTTGGGGGAGACCCAGAGCTTGAGAGCAGGCTGTCAATGAATCAGGCGCTAAGCGATCGCAGTCAGAAGTCATGAATCTAACGGGTGTAATGAAATGCAGAACCCTGATGCCGATGTAAGGACGTTTCAGACATTAAGACGTTAAACCGTCTCACCCCTTCCAGCAATGGCACCTATGCAGATTTGGGGCTTCGCGCTGTGACTGATTATAGTTATCAACCTTGAATATGCCAAATCCGCTCAATTCGCGCTCGGTCAGCTTTGGGTAGTGGTAAACACAACCAGCCACAGAGCCTCAGTCCACTCTACAACGGCCCCATAGGTATCGCCCGTATGTCCTCCCAGTTGGCGGTTAAACCAGGCTGCTGTCAGGGGGGCGATCGCCCTCCCGCTGCCACTGAATAAACTGTCACAACCCACAGGTCAAAATTCCAAAAAGTAGGTGTCAGGCTCAGCCCCACTAGCAAGCAAAGTCCCGGTACTACATCTTTGAGTGAACGAATCGCGGCTTTGTGAAAGGCTCCTTTGCCCGTTGGTTTTAGGTAGGGATAGCGGGCGATCGCCACTTGCTGTCCCCAGCGCCCCCAACCTGCTGCTAAAGGCAAAGCAAACCAATGCCAGGAGTTGAGGTCATTCAGGGCAGCGACTTTGAGTAGGAGAATAGCGATCGCTGCCATTGCCCCAAACGCACCCGTTGCGCTATCTGCCATCACCTGAAGTCGGCGCTGCCGATCTAGCACTGCCAAACCGTCAGCCGTATCCATTGCTCCATCCAGGTGTAGCCCTCCCGTAATAGCAACCCAGACAATCACAACAACAGCACTGCGCGTTAAGTCGGGCATTCCCAGTAAGTGCAATCCCTGATTGAGGAGGGCCAGTATGCCGCCAATCATCAGTCCAACCAGGGGAACAAGACGGGCAACATTTTGAAATTCTAATTTCCAGGCTAGCGGAATTGGAATGCACGTGTAGAAGGCGATCGCAGCAGCTAAGCTTGACAGGAATCTGACTATTTTTTGGAACGACCGCCAAATTTGACCGCTTAAACGCACCGAAGGCTGTTTGTCTGTCAAAACTGTTTGCTGCCAAAACTATTTATCTCCGATTATCTCCGAGTCTGTTCATCTCCTACAATTATTTGCTAACCTATTGGATTCAGCGTATTGGCTGAATGTTTTGAGCCAAGACTAGAGCAATAATTAATTACCAAGAGGGATAGAAAAACCTGAAAATCCAATTAGACGAGTGTCACAAAGATAAGTTCCGTAAATTTCATTAAGAAGTAGGCTAGAATCCTGAAATAACGTTGTCTTATGCACTACTTTTTCTTTGCTGATCTTGGCGATCGCTGGTTTTCTCTTTGTCTGTCATTCTTCTAAAGGTGAGCGTAGTCAAGGCAGCGAAGCTAACTTATCTCTTGTTAAACGCTTTTCCTCACTTGTTAAACGCTTTTTCCTGAAATGCTTTTTCCTGAAGGAGTGTACCCAGACCAGCATGATAAGTTAATCGTTTTTCAGATTCGCTGTTTTTCCAGATCTATTGTCAAACTACGATCCGCCGAGTGCGAATTCTGTAGGTACTTCTGATCAGACGAGACCGGAGCTACCTCCCAACAGGGACAACTCCTCAACAGTTGCATCATTCAGTTGTTAGCAAACCTGAGGTTTCCATAAACCAAGGGCTTTTTCATTCTATGAGTCACGATCAACTTTCTGGAAACACTAGACTGCCAGCGCCCTGCATTGTTGACAATGGCATCGTCGTCAACAAGCAAGATATGCAGCGATTGCTGGCTGATTTAAGTCGGGTTCACTACAGCTACAGGCAGGACGGTAAGCTATTGGCAGAAGATGAAGGGTATGTGCTAGAAGTATTCGCTGACGCTCAGCGATCAACGCTTGTGGCCAATCATACGCTTTACCTCAATGTTCAGAGCTTTGATTATCTAGAGCTTAAGCGCGTTCCCGACGAACAACCCTGCTTTGACCTGATGCAGGACGGCAGCGTTTTACGGCTGATTCCACTCTCAAATCCGCTTCAAGAACAGAGTACCCGGAGTCTCAATGCTGCTGCCCTAGAAGCAGTCGTTGCCGAAGTACTTTCCGCCAACTGGGATGTGCGGATTGATGATGAAGAAAATTTTTCTCTTTGACATAGAAACGTGGGATTTTCTTTTCAATGTCAGGCTCACTGCCGGCACACGCAAGCAAGGGCCGGTGTTTTCTCAACTCCTCACGGTTTGGTTGAAACTCCACGCTTCATGCCAGTGGGAACGTTAGCCAACGTTAAAACTTTGACCCCAGATCAGTTGCGAGCAACGGGCGCACAGATGATTCTGGCTAACACATATCATCTGCACCTTCAGCCCGGTGAAGCCATTGTGCAGCAGGCGGGAGGGCTACATCAGTTTATGGGTTGGAATGGCCCAATTTTGACAGATTCTGGTGGCTTTCAGGTATTTAGTTTAAGCGAAATGCGATCGCTCTCTGAGGAAGGAGTAACCTTTCGCTCACCCCGCGATGGGCAGATGATTCACCTCACCCCAGAGCGCTCGATTCAGATTCAAAATGCGCTGGGTGCGGACGTGATTATGGCATTCGATGAATGTCCGCCCTATCCTGCCAGCCGTGAAGCAATCGTCACCGCGACCGATCGCACCTATCGCTGGCTAGAGCGCTGCATTGACGCGCATCAACGTTCTGATCAGGCGCTGTTTGGAATTGTTCAGGGCGGCATTTACCCTGACCTGCGGCACCAGGCGGCGCGTAATTTGGCGAAACTAGATTTACCGGGCTACGCAATTGGAGGTGTGAGTGTCGGTGAACCATCAGAGCTAATTGAGAAAATTGTGCGGGCAACGGCTCCCTCTCTGCCAGAGGAAAAGCCACGCTATTTGATGGGTGTTGGCACTTACCGCGAAATGGCGCAGGCGATCGCCGCTGGCGTTGACCTATTTGACTGCGTGATTCCGACACGGCTAGCCCGACACGGCAATGCGCTTGTGGGGGGCGATCGCTGGAATTTAAGAAACAATCGCTTTCGAGAAGATTTTAGCCCGCTTGATGAAACCTGCCCTTGCTATACCTGCAAGCAGTTTACCCGCGCTTATGTCAGTCATCTGCTGCGATCGCAGGAGCTATTGGCTTACACACTGCTGTCAATTCATAATATTACTGAATTAGTTCGATTTACCCAGCAGATTAGGGAGGCGATATTGGGCGATCGCTTTGCAATTGAATTTGCCCATTGGCTAAATGCAGCGCCTTTGTGAATCAATACGATTGCAGCCATCTTACAGGGTGGGTCATGACACACGGCGGATAGGGTCTGACCGCAAAATGCCTGCCGCAGGAAGACTTTACTCTCTACCAGCCGAAAGAGGATGGCACGGTTTCAGCTTCTTAAGATGAGGTAAAAGATTGGAATTAGGAGCATCCAGAATGCCTTATCAACAAGTAGACGAACTGCCAGCGGAAATAAAAGACAAACTGCTAGAAGGGTCAGCACAAATTTTTGTGGCTGCTTTTAACGGCGCTGAATCTAATGGGATGGATCAGGATGCCGCCCAGAAGGTCGCCTGGAACACCGTGAAACAAGACTATGTGCAAGGGGAGGATGGCTGCTGGCGACGAGTGGCTCAGCAAACCAACATCACCAATAAATCTGTTCAATCAGGCGGCAACTAATCTCAGTTTTTGAGAGTTTAGCAGCAGTGACTTAGCTTACTGCTGCTGAACCGTAGCAATTGCCGAAATGGTTTAGGACAAGAGGCTTAAGCCCCTTGTTTACAGGACAGGTGCTTCACGTACAGAAATGTCCTAACCTGTGTGGCTACAGCTATAAACTCAGGTTTGACTGGAAATCGATATTGCAGCAGTTTTCACCTGCATAAAACACAAATCCCTGTAGGGGCGAACGGCCGTTCGCCCCTACTTATTCATCTGCAAGACGCTGTAAGGCAGAGCCGTTATCGTTTGCTGAAGTTCTCATTTCGTCTAACTAAGCTGGTCAGCCGGAAACGCGCTCGGACGGACTTGAACCGTTTGAACTCGACCGCTGCGATTGATTTCTAGTTCCAAGATCTCTCCGACGCGGCTAATTTCGACCTGATCTTGAACATCTACCGCCGTTTCCACAGACGTATTGTTGACTTTCAAGATTACATCTCCCTGCTGTAAACCTGCTTGGGCCGCCGGAGTGTCTTGCATCACCTCGACGATTAGCACTCCCTTTTCCAGGGTGGCATCAAGGCTAAACCCTTCTTCCTGACTGATTTGTTCTTTTAGCTCTGGAGTCAAGTCCACCATTTGAATGCCCAAATAGGGATGCTCAACCTCACCGTTAGCAAAAAGCTGGTCTGCAATTCGCTGGGCAGTTTCAATGGGAATAGCAAATCCTAAACCCTGGGCATTGGCACGGATGGCAGTATTTACCCCAATTACCTCACCCTGATCATTGAGCAATGGGCCGCCAGAATTTCCAGGATTAATTGCCGCATCGGTTTGAATGAACCGAACTCGTTTGTCAACACCAACCTGAGAGCTAGATCGCTCCGTAGCGCTAATGATGCCAGCCGTGACGGTGTTATCTAGACCGAGGGGGTTGCCAATGGCGATCGCCCACTGCCCCGGTGCAAGGTTTTGTGAACTGCCAATTCTCACGGTGGGTAGATCGGTGGCCTCAATCTTAATTACTGCTACATCTGTCACCGGGTCAACGCCAACGACTTCACCATCAAAAGTGCGCCCATCTTTCAAGGTGACGGTGACAGTATCTGCCCCTTCTACAACATGGGCGTTCGTCATCAGCCGCCCGTCTGGAGACAGAATGAAGCCTGACCCGGTGCCCTGTTCAGTTCGCTCTTGCGGCGCAGATGGCACCTCGTCTCCAAAGAACCGCCGGAACAGAGGATTTTGCAGGGCATCGGGAACGCGGTTGGCAATGGTGCGAGACGAATCAATCCGCACAACAGCAGGGCCGACTTGCTCAACTGCGTCTGCAATGAAGTTAGGGTTGTTGCGCTCAACAATGCGAACGGCAGACTGAGGGGTTTCTTGAGGGGGAGATTCTAGCGCTGCCGGAACTGCTTCTGGGCGATCGGCGCGATTTTCTGAATTGAGATAGTAGCCACCTGCCCAGCCCGTACCCCCTCCGACAACCAGAAAAGCTACGTAAAGACCCAATTGCTTTAGTGACAAGCCCATACTCGTTAGTTCCCGCTATTGATGCCCGCGACGGCAGTTTACTGACTCCAATCTAACCAAATTGAAACGCGCAATTCACACTCTCAAACCCCATTCCTGAAAAGTTTTGTCAAAATTTTATGAGGAACTTCTGTCTGCTGAACGCAGTGAAGTGTTTAGACCTTCCAATAAATGCTCACAAGAGATGCATTTTCGAGCAGGCAAATGCTTTAGCGGGCAAATGCTTTGTAGTCTTCATTTAGGTTTCTGAGTATGAGTTTGTCGCGCTTCCTCACCTTTCCTGTTTTACTCTGGTTTGTCGCTCTAACAGGAGGACAGGCTATCTCATCTCCCGCGTCCACTAGTGTAGGGTCAAATTTAGCTTCTTCCAAGCAGGCTGAAGCTCAAGCTCCTTCTTCTGCGGGTTCTCAGACTGGCTCTCAAACTGATTCTCAAGCCGATACGCTTTGTCCTGAACCCGCTTTATCGCGGGTAGTTCGCCACCGAGTTGCGGCAGGTGAAACCCTGACCAGCCTTTCACAGCGCTACAACCTGATTCCAGCGACGCTGATGGGAATGAACCCTGTACTGCAGGATGGCAATGCGCCTGCGGGGTCTGAAATCTTGGTTCCGCCCTACAACGGGATTCGGGTGGAGGTGCCAGCGGGAAGCACCTGGCAGGACTTGGCAGAACTGTACGGCACACGAGCAGATGTTTTATTTGAGGTAAATGGCTGTCAGTCAGATCCCCGTGTCGTATTTGTGCCTGGTGTGAACTGGTCGCCCAACCAGACTGCAACAGGTACACCTGCATCGGTAGACGGGGTGTTGAGACAATATCCTTTGCCTGCAACTGCTTCTATTTCAACCAGCTATGGCTGGCAGCTTAACTCTAATACGGGCAATGTTGCCTTTCATGGTGGGGTAGACCTGACTGCCGACCGGGGAACACCTGTGTTAGCGGCGGGTGAAGGAACCGTTGCCTTTGCCTCAAACCAGGGCAACTATGGAAACTTGGTGGTGATCAATCACAGTCAAGGGGTGCAAACTCGATATGCTCAGCTTGACAGCATTGAGGTTGAGGTGGGTGAAACTGTTGGAGTGGGCGATCGCATCGGCACCGTCGGAGCAACAGGCATAGCAACAGGTCCCCATTTACATTTTGAGGTTCGCACCAATTCCGATTTGGGCTGGGTGGCTCAAGATCCTGGAGATTATTTTCAAGATCTGAGATTCGCAGAACAATAGGATTACTTCACACGCCTAAATGCAGTTCTACAATTCGTTTCAAAGTCTGGGGGCAGGCAGACGTAACCAGAATAGAAGGATAGACCGCACTGCCCCAAACCGGATGGCGGATAGTTAAACAGCCCCCCCGACTTAGCACGTCGTAACCCAGCGTTGAGCGAATCACCGCCACATCATCCAGTCGTATCTGTCCTGGAATGGAAAACATAGGCAGTCCTGTTTTCGGATCAAACAAATCTGCAAAATGTCCACTTTGCTGAAGTTGGGACACTATTTTGTAGCCCAGTTCAGTGAATTTTTGCCGCAGGTGAAATTTATGAACCTCGGTTTCAGCCGTTCGATCTACCAAAGCTAATTTGCAGGGTTGAACCACAATTAATACAGACAGAACTGGTGCAGACCAACCTGGCAAAAGCTGATCTGAATGAGTTCTAATAAATTTGCTGGGTGGATGAATTGAATACTGCAAAGAATAGGGACTTAAGTTAGAGTTCCTCATTCTATAGCGATTTTGAATCTTAGTGAATCATGGCTAATCTTTACAGTGTTAGCCACTCAAGGTAAGGCAAGAAAAGAAGAGCAGGGCTTTGCCCCGTCCCCCTTTTCCTGCCTTAGTCTGTAGGGTTACAACTATATGTCAATGCTCGGCAAGCTACGAAAATCAAAACCTGAGAGAAGGCACCTTTTGATGTCTTGTCTTGCCAATTGACTTAGCTGTTTGGCTCAAACTTTAAAGCAACTGAATTGAGACAGTAACGTTGCCCGGTTGGCGGAGGTCCATCATCAAAGACGTGACCGAGGTGGGCATCACACTGGGCGCAGAGGACTTCAGTTCTACGCATAAATAGAGTGCGATCGCTTCGTAGCCAATATTTTCCTCCTTCAAAGGTGCCCAAAAACTTGGCCAACCTGTTCCAGAATCATATTTTGTATCTGAGCTAAATAGCTCAGCCCCGCAGCAGACACACCTATAAATTCCTGGCTGTTTATTGTCGTGATATTCTCCAGTAAAAGCTCTCTCTGTGCCTTTCTTGCGGGCTACTTTAAACTGTTCAGGTGTTAGCTGTTGTTGCCACTCTTGATCAGTTTTTTGCACCTTATTGACCATTGATCATGCTCCTAGATTGATACGAGAGTCGTCATGTAGCTTACTGCTAGCAGGGAGAAGGACTAAAAGCCTCTATACTTCTTCAGCCATGCGGTTTGCATGAGTGAAGTCATTAATTTGATCCTAAACCAACCTTCTAATTGCAACAGGTGAGGATTCCTTGATCTGCTCTGGTGTAGCGCTGCGTCACCTCACCTTTTGCAAATTTCCAGGATTCCCTATCCGGTTCCCCGTAAGGATTAAAGCCAAACAGAAAGGGGGGCAGGATATCACCTCATCTCCCTTTCTGTTTAAATTTGTAGATATTAAGTGGTACGACACAGCTAAAATAGTGCGTTATGCGTAGGATGGGCAAAGCAGAGCGTGCCCATTAAAATACGATCCTTGAACAGATGGGCACAGGTGATGCCCTTTGCCTATCCTACAGTTAACTTCATCCTGTGTTTGAGGAAGCAGAATAATCAAATCTATTGCACCATTTTAGCTATGTCTTACCACAAGGATGCGTTACGCATCGCTAACGCATTCCAAGCAAGAATTGCAGGTTATTCAATCCACGATGCTTACAATGATTGAAGCGGGATGAAGAAGAAGCTAGGCGATATGTTTTCTAGTGGGCAAAAATTGCTCCTTGCTCTACAAGCTGCTTCTATCCGAAGATAGATTTTGAAGAATGTTGTAGCTACCGTAAAATCTACAAATGGAGGCAGCAAGCGCGAATCTCCAGACTGAGTTGCTATTCTGAGCGTTTTTTCTATTACGGCAAGCGGAAGTTGGCATAGGTTTAGACTAGCGATTTCAGTATTTTCTAAAATCTACTGACATATCAAATATGCTCAGACCTCGTCGAACGATTCTTTTTATTGACAGCTCTCATGAAAGGGATGGTTGTGAGCATCCCTTTGAACATCAGCTACTACAAGACGTTACATTTTCCTACAGGATTTTGACGGAGCGAGACCATACCAAATCCCGGTATTGTGTCGATCGCAGTCTATTGACAGTATTCTCCTGAAGCTAGA